>DQVD01000408.1 GCA_015661935.1 Desulfocapsa sulfexigens
ACTACATTCATATCTTGGATATTTTACACCGATGGAATTTGAAATAAAAATAGTTTTACAAAAAGTTGCTTAAGAAAATGTCCACTTTTACTTGACCACTTCACTCTATCCCGGATGGACACTATGTAACTTGATCTTTTTCCGGCCCAAGTGGTTTTGTGAGTAGCATCAACGCCGGGGCAAAGAAGAAATCCGCCAGTAGTGCCCAGAAAAAGGCAAATCCCGCAAAAAAACCAAAATTACGCCAGCCGGTCATTTGGGAGAAAATCATCACCCCAAATCCCAGAATCAGTGTTAAGGTGGTGAAGGTTATGGGACGGCCAACGGTAGCCAGTGTTATCTTAAGGGCCTGAGAATAATTGCCGAATTTATTGAACTCAAATCGATATCTTCTAAAAAAATGAATGGTATCATCAACTGCCACACCAATAACAACAGCGCTGCAACTCATAAGCGGCATATCAAGATGGATTCCGGCATAGCCCATAGCACCTAATGTGATGATCACCGGGAAGACATTTGGAATCATGCTAATCAACCCAAGTTTTACTGATCGGAGAAAGAACATCATTAAGATCGAGATAACGAACAGAACCATGGTAAAACTGTACTTGACTCCTTCACCCATCTTGTCATTTAAGGCCTTGACCCAGGACATGTTACCCGTTAGCTCGATGGTTACCGGGGCATCAAAGGTTCGATCCGCAAACTCCTGTAAGTCGTTAACAAATGTGCTGACATCCCCGGTGTCCAACGTCTTCGTCTTTACGGTCAGGCGGGCGATGTCATAATCAAAACCGATAAGCTTATCCAACTGATCTCCACCCGAGGTTTCATACATGAACAGATACTGTGAAATAGCCCTTTTTGTGTCCGGGACAGCATAAAACTGCTGATCGTTATTATGCATGGCACGGCGCATTTTTTTTAATACATCCAGTACGCTTGTGGTTTTGGTGACAAGGGGATGTTTTTCCGTAAAATTCTGCAGTGCATCCATTTTTTGTAGAAAATCAGGATCCTTGATTCCATCTGTTTTGCCGGTATCCAGCATGACTTCCATGGACATGGAACCGCCCATACGTTCATCTATGAAATCGTAGGCCTGGCGCAGCGGTACTTTTCTGGTGAGCAGCCGTGCGGTATTTGATTCGATTCTAACATTCAAGGCCCCGGCAACCGCGACCAACGTGAGGATAACAAAAAATGATACGATCCAACCCGGACGGGCGGTTACTAGTTGATGGATTTTGGTAAGCAATTGATCAAACATTCCAAGATGTTTTTCAGGCCTGTCCACTCTTGTCGTTTGCCCACTTTTCTTCCTGCCGAATGAATAAAAAAATGTAACAAGAACATAGGTGAGGATAAGGGCAGCGACAACGCCCACGGCGGCATAGACTCCCAACTCCCTGAACGGCTTGATCCGGACTGCGAGAAAAGACAGAAAAGCTCCCGTGGTTGTCAAAGTGGTTAATAAACAGGGTAACCCGACCATGTTGAAGGTCTTGAGCATAGCCTTTTCAGGGGCAATGGCCTCATCGCAATACTGTTGGTATTCTGCAATAAAATGCATAGAATCACCAATGCCCACACAGATCAGGAGTGGAGGCAGTAAAACAATCATCATATTGAGGGTAAACCCGATAAGGCCGATGGTACCCAGAGTCCAGATTATACTTAAAAAGACAATGATGATGGGAACAAGAACATCACGAATTCCCCGGCCGACCCAAAGGAGAATCGCCATCTGTACAAGCAGGCAGAGCCCCATGAAAAGTGATGTTTCCTTTGCCGCCAGTTTATCGTAGTCATGGTGGAGAATCGGCCCGCCAACGACATGGCCTTTAAGTGTGGAAAATTCCGGTTTTTCCAGAATTTTTCGTACAACCGGAGCGATTTCGTTTTTTGGATCCAGCGAGTCACTATTTTCCGGGTATTTTTCCATTTCCAGGATGATCGTAGCCGCCCGCCCGTCCCGTGAAATAAAGCGGTTTATATAGGTGGGATCATTCAATGCTTTTTCCCGCACCTTGGCCATTTCTTCCGGGTCTTCCGGGATGGTCTCCAGAAGATCGTAGATGGTAATGCTGTCTTCAGTCCCTTCGATGTACTCAACGTTACCAAGCCATGTCATATCTTTTAGATAGGGGACTTCCTGTTCCAATGTATCGGCGAGCCTGTCGAGCAGACGGATATTTTCCGCCTCAAAAAAATTATCGAACTCAAAAAGAAGGACAACAAAGTCGTCATTGCCAAAAACATTCCGGAATTTATCCAGAAGTTCAAGGGATCGGTCGCCCTCCACAAACCAGACTTCATTGGAGTTGTCGAATCTGAGGTTCTGCATCTGAGTGAAGGCAAAGACGGTGAGAGCAGTTAAAAATACCAATAATACCCATTTGAATCTAAGCATCCACTCAGCCAATTGAGGAAAAAAGGTGCTGATGCGGGATGGATATTCGGAGGAGAAATTCGGATTCATAAGATTTCCTTTATTTTACAGTTCATCATTATTGTCTTTACAATCAGTAGCAGGGAGATATCTTTGGTATCTGTAAACTTGTTAATTGCTAAGGGAAATTAGAGTTGTCACATAATCTTTTCGGATAGAAAATGTTCCAGTCAAGATGTTACTGCAAGGACAATTCCGTAGAAGAGAAGCATCCAGTTGAATGCGAAAGGCCCCCTTATTATTTTCAATTGCAATAAATTCAACGCTCACTGCATCAAACCCGAAAAAACGGCGTATCAATGGGTGAAGTGCTTTAAAGGCACTTTCCTTGGCAGAAAAGACTATTGTTAATGCGGTGTTAAATTGCAACGGAACAGTATTTAGCCGCTCCTTCTCTGTAGAGGATAAAACAATGTCATGTACCTGTTTCGCGACTTTTTCATCGAACCAGTTTTCCCTATCAACACCAACGGATATTATCTGCCTTTTATCCGATATAACAGCCAAAGCAGAACCGCAACAGTGGCTTATGGACCCCGTGAACCCCTCGGGCCATAACGGCTCCCGATGTGAACCTACACCCACAAACTTACTCTGTGCCTGTAACAGTTTTAATACTCTTAAACAGCTGTAACGACCTGCAAAAAACTCTGATTTACGTTTAGTAACTGCTTGATGTAGGTTAGCAGGAAATTCAATATCCGCTTTTTTGTAAAGATCGTCATGATACATCTCCTGATTAAATTCACATTCGAATCCGTATATTTCAGGATATTCTTTTAAAACCATATACCCCTGTTTTTGAAAAAAGAATTCCAGAAATTACATGCTGGATCTGCGGCAATTAACACCACCTGCAAATGAATCTATTTAATAGACCAGCTCTTTGAAGATTCCTGCAGGGACCATAACTCATGGTAAAGTCCTTTTTTTGCCATGAGTTGTTCATGATTTCCCTGCTCAGCAATATTCCCCTGTTCAAGTACGATAATCTGGTCGGCATGGCAGATTGTGGTTAATTTATGGGCAATAACCAATACAGTTTTATTCTGTATTAAATTTTGCATTGCCAACTGGATATCCCGTTCGTTCTCAGGGTCAAGTGAGGCGGTGGCCTCATCAAGAATGATAAAAGGGGCATCTTTTAAGAGTGAGCGGGCAATGGCAAGCCGCTGCATTTCACCACCGGACAGGTGTATGCCACCGGCACCAACTTCGGTGTCCATTCCCAGGGGAAGATCCGCAATAAGTGATCCCAGTTGTGCCTGATTGCAAACGTTTTTCAACTCAGTATCGGTGGCATCAGGTTTTGCTACTTTCAAATTGTTGGTAATTGTATCGTTGAAGATATAACTGGTTTGGAAAACAATACTGATATGGTGGAGCCAGTATTCCAGCTCCATTGTTGAGATGTCCAGACGATCTTTTCCAGTTCCCACCAGAATACGCCCCTTTTGCGGTTCCCAGAAACGTGCCACCAGTGATGCAATGGTTGATTTACCTGCCCCGGAAGGCCCGACGAGTGCTGTGACTTTATTCTGCGGTATGGTTAAATTAAGGCCGCTAAATAAAACGGTTTTCGAATAGCCGAAAGAGATATTTTCAAAGGAAACCGATATGTCTTTCAATTCCGGCTGTGAGGTGCCCTGGGGCAGGGTTGGTAGGTGTAGAATTTTATCTACCCGCCTGGCTGCCAGATCCATATAGTTAAGTTCCGCCAGAAACATAGATAAAGAGAGCAGAGGCTTAAAAAAACGAAGTGATGCAATTAAAAAAAGTATCATTTGCGGGATGGAAAGAGTCCCACCTGTCCAGCTCCATGTCATTGCGAGTAACAGGATAATAAACCCGCTTTCCACCAGTAAATTAAAACTGTATACCGGCAGGACAGCTGCTTTTTCCGCATTAAGTGCCTGTTGACGAGTCTTTTTAAGGAGATCATCCAGCTTTGTGAATGCCTGTCCCGTCATCCGATGAGATTTAAGTATTTTAAGGCCATCCATGTATTCTATTATTGCATCATTCAGGCCATGTATGAGGCGTTGCATCCGGTCTTGCCATTTACGTGCATACTGCCTGGTAAGCAGGTATGCCATAACAGCAAATGGCAGTGTTGACATCATGGCCATGCCCAGACGCCAGTTGGTTATGGAAAGTCCGATGGCAAAAAAAATAAGTATTGATATGGTGGCAATAAGAGGTGCGTAGATATGTGTAAATATACGCTCTATTAGATCAATGTCTTTTAGCAACGTATTGTTAACACTGCCAAAATCAGTTTCCTGGAAAAATCCCATGGGCATTTTCCGAAGATGATCACCCAGTCGTCTGCGTATTTTACGCCCGGCATCAAAACCAATCAGATTGATACTTATATAGATATATCGGGCTATAAAAATCCTGAGTATCATAAAAACAGCACAGCCGCCGACCATCATGAACTGAAAAGTCATATCCGGAGTTGTAGACAGCATATTTAAAATTATCTGATAGAGAAAAGCAAAAGGCACTGATGCCAGAAAGGCATCGAAAACCGCCATTATGACCGTACGTTTCAGGCCGTGTAATGGTTGAGCGGTAAGTTTTGGTAAAATATTTAGGCTAAACATTTGTTCCTTAATTTACGTGACTATCCAGTGGCCATTCAGAAACGATTCTTTTATATTCCCGCCTTGATTAAGGAGAAAAAACTCGCTTACGGATGGACACTGTCTATTGTTTGTTATGAATATGCCATTGTTTGCTAGATTGATGTGCCTGCCACATGGACTGGTAGAATTTTGATCCATGTAGCAGCTCAGCATGGCTCCCCTCAGCCAGTTTCTTTCCTTTATCGATCACAACAATTTTATTTACGTCCACAAGGGTATTTAATCTATGAGCAATAATCAGTACTGTTCGCCCCTGCATAAGATCTGAAATGGCTTGTTGTATTTTGATTTCATTTCTTGCATCGGCGTAAGCTGTTGCCTCATCCAAGATTAGTATGGGAGAATTTTTAGCGATGGCTCTGGCTATGGCGATTCTCTGCGCCTGCCCCCCGCTGAGAACTCCCTGACTAACTTGGGATTGATATTTGTCAGGCAGCTCCATGATGAAATCATGGGCACAGGCTGACTTTGCCGCCTTGATTACATCCTCTTCAGTTAGGGCATTATTTCCCATCCGGATATTTTCATAGAGAGTATCATTGAGGATAAATATATCCTGAAAAACGAAACTGACCAGGTCCATTAACTGCTCAAGCGGCATTTGAGTGATATCAGCACCGCCGATTTCTATTTTCCCGGAATCATAGTCAAAAAATCGGGAAACCAATTGTGCTGCTGTGGTTTTTCCCGCACCGGAGGGGCCTACTAATGCTGTGACCTGGCCCTGCTCGGCAATAAAGGATAAATTATCTATAACTAGTGGATCCTCCAGGTTGTGACGAAAACAAACTTTGGAAAAAGAGATACTATTGGCCTTAACCGTTTGCAGTTCAGTACCTTCCTTTTGCGGAGGAGTATCTATAAAAATACGCATGTTCTCTATCCCTTTCAACATTTCACTGAACATTCCGCCGAAATGAAGCAGGTTATTTAAAGGTTCCATCAGGCCAATGCCCAGGAGCATAAACATAAACAGCGATGCAAATTCAATCTGGTTATGAGCATAGAGCCAGATTCCCAAAGGCATAATGATAAGAAAACCCAAATCCAGAGATAATTTAAAAAGAGCTCCCGGTGTCTTGGCATCCATCAGCCAGTCGGTTACCAGCTGATGATATTTATCAACTGCGTCAGCATATCGGCCATGGGATTCCACCGTGATATTATAGGCTTTAACCACAGGCATGGTTTTGACAAAATCGACAACACTGGTATGCAATGTTTCAACAACCTGATGGTATTCACCAACCCGTTGATTAAACCCCTTAAACATCCATGCCTGCAGACTTATTGCAACAGGTAAAGGCAAAAGGGAGGCAAGTGCCAGGCGCCAGTCAAAATAGAATAGAAGTAAAACTGCTCCAATTGGAGAAATTATTGCGGCAGCCATGTCCGGCAAGTGGTGGGCGACAAAAGTTTCTATTTTATCGATGTCATCGGCAATTATTTTTTTTATCTTTGCCGATGAGTGTTTATTGCATTCCCGCAAAGGGAGATCACCAATACCTGCTACCACCTTTCGTCTCAATTCGAAAAGCAGCTGAAACGCCGCTTTATGCGACAACAGACCAGAGAGCAGTTGCAAGCCCATCTTAAGGAGAATTGCTGTAATTGCCCCTGCTATGAGTATCCATACATCCCTGTCGCTATTCATCCGATCATTTACCATCATGTCTATCATGCGGTAAATCAATATATAGGGAACCAGTGCCAGAAGAGAATAAAGTACAGCCAGTGACGTCGATGCCATGAGCCGGTTTTTCTGTCCTGATATTATGTTAAGTAACCACGGAAATGTACTTCTTTTCATTCGTTTTCCTTTTTTATTGTCCGTTGAGGAGGGGGGACTCTGTATAAATATTGTAAATTAAGAAAATCGCGTGGGATTAGGTGTTTATTTTGGACCTGGGTATCGCTGATTATTTAATGCCTGCGTCCTTGGAATGATTTATTTATTCATATAAACAGGTAGTTAGGAGAGACCATCATTTAAGTAAAAATGCCCTCCATCAAAAAGGTTGAGTTCGAAGTCACCTTCGGGAACAGTCTGCCAGTGACACATTTCGTCATATGTGACCTCAGTGTCAGATGCGCCCATGCAAGCCGTTACGGGACAATTCAGACAGTCCTTCCCCTTTTATGAATAGCCCTCAATGGCTTCCAGGTCAGCTCGTAAAATTGGCAACATAAGCTGTTGTAGCGCTTCAGCCTGGGAAGGGCATTGTAAAAATTGTTCCATCAGGAGTAGATGCCTGATGGAACAATTTTTTTGCGAAGATTGTTTCTTACTTCACGTCATGGATTAAAGTAAACTGAAGATAAGTCGAGTGTTGTTATCGTTTGCTTTTCAGTCATCTTAAAACCGGCCAGTCAACATGATACCAAATGTTCTGGGTTCACCAGAACGGCCATACCAGCGGTTGCTTACTTCAAAAGCTCTTGTTGCGTATTCTTCGTCAAAAAGATTATTGCTGTATAGGTACATATCAAAATGTTTTGTTTCGTAACCTATTTTAGCATCGACAATACCGTAGCTAGACTGTGATTGTGTATTGGCAGGATCGAAAAATATTTCACCAAATTGAGCATAACGTCCACTCACAAAAAGTCCATTGGTAAAGCGGTATGTCCCACCGAGGTTTAGTGTGTACTCAGGAGAATCGACAACCCGGTTACCGTCATGTACAAAGGGACCTTGCGAAAAGTCATCGTATTCCGCTTTGGTGTATGCTGCTCCGGCAATCACTTCAAGCCCGGCTATGGGACGGGCAATAAGCTCGATTTCCGTACCTTTACTTGTGGCTTTTCCTGCATTGTCTATATAGACAGTAGCTCCGCCGGAGGTCAAAACTTCAACCTGCATATCCGACCAGTCTATATAAAATAATGAGGCATTCAGTTGTAGCTTTTTATCCAGCCAGGATGTTTTAACCCCAAGTTCATAGTTCATCGTAAATTCAGGTTCATAAGAAGAGCCAATTTTTTCAACGGCATTAAAGCCACCGCTTCGAAAGCCACGGGATACACTCACATATGATCTCATTTCATCGGAAAACTGATAACTGACTGCCGCCTTGGGCAACCAGGTATCAAAGGATTTATCAGTCGATCCCGACAGGGGCATGTAT
>DQVD01000159.1 GCA_015661935.1 Desulfocapsa sulfexigens
AGATCCTGCAGTTTCTGTTTCGAGACTGCGGCTCCAGTTTCTATGGACATTTTTTACTCCAAATATTTGTGTTTTTAAAAATCATTTTTGTTTTCTAAGCGTAATTATTCCAAACAGAAAAGTAAGCACGAAACAGAAAGGTGCAAAAAGATAGCCTCCACGCACAAAAAGAGTTCGTTCTTCCATTATCTGCACCTGCCGGTTTGCTTCCCAGGGAACAAACAGTGGTGATACCTGATGCACACGCCCCATGGGATCAATAAAACCTGAAAATCCGGTATTTGCTGAACGTACAATGGAACGCCTTGTCTCCACAGCTCGCAATCTGGTCATACCCAATGTCTGATGAGGAGCACTGGACTTTCCATACCAGGCATCATTGGTTATATTGACGAGCAGATTTGCTCCCGCATCCACCCATTTTCTGGATATACCACCAAAGATGGATTCGAAGCAGATTAATACTCCAATTCGTGCATTCTTACAAGCAGGGGGATCTGCGATTTCGCCCCGGCTGAAATTTCCCGCGGCCTCAACCAGTGGCGCAATAAAAGGAATAAAACGTTTGAATGGTACATATTCCCCAAAAGGCACCAACTGACTTTTAGATGTGCGGGCAATAATGTTTCCTTTACTATCAAAAAGAAGACTTGAATTGTAAAACAGTATTTTTTTGGATCCTGGTGTTTCTCTCTCGTACCAGGGGGCCCCCGATAACAACATGACCTGTTCTTCATCCAACAAGCGATGAATTGACCCAAGGAGTGGATGATGAACCGGATAAAATGGCAATGAAGTCTCAGGCCAGACCAGAAGCTCCGGGCGAACCGTTTGATTCATTATTTTCCTGCTTTGATCAACATAGGATTTTACCGTACTTTCCTTCCGCTCCGGATTCCATTTTTGCCCCTGATCCACATTAGCCTGAACAACAGCGACATTTATGACTTCTACATCCTGAAGACTTTTTTCCACCTGCTGCCATCGCCATCCTGAATAAACAGCAGTTATAAGGAGAACAAGAACCAAAGGAACAGCCAACCGGATTATTTCTTTCTTTCCATTGGTATTTACAATCAGAAGGGCGAAAAAGGTATTGAGCAGCAGGATCAGGAAGGTCAAACCATAATGTCCCAGAACGTCTGCTGATTGAAACAGAAGTGGAACCAAAGCAACCCCGTAACCAAGATCCATCCAGGGAAAACCAGTATCCGAGACAGAACGCAGCCAGTCAAGCCCCACCCATAAGCCGGGAAAAATCCACAAACAAACGAATGGAGAAAAAGAGTGAACAAACCGGTTGGCCAGCAGCCCAAAAACCATAACATAGCCAGCCATATACAAACTGAGTAGAACCAGAGCAGGAATAGTTACAAACAGAGGTAATCCACCATACTGACCAAGAACAAAAACAATCCAGTAGAGCTGCACAAGAAAATGTCCTGTACCCACAAATATGCCACAAAGAACGACCTGTTTCCTGTTTCCTTTACAGACAACTACCAGAAAGGGAACACAGGCCACTGCAAGTACAGGCCAAAATTCTCCTCCGCCGGGCATGGCCAGCCAGAGTAAAAGGATCGTAATACTACTTACCAGCACCGCAGTACAGGTGGTAACTCCTTTCATTCTTTGTCCTTTAACTCAGACACGGGCAACCTGGCAACCCGCAACAGGTCGACCTGACGTTTCGTGGCGCTGAGCACTGTGAACCGTAAGCCTTCAGCATCAACGGTATCACCAACCCGGGCCAGACGACCAAGTTTGAAAATCACAAAGCCGCCAATGGACTCATACCCGCCCTCTGCCATCTCCACTCCAAATCGATCTTCAATCACTTCGATATCGGCTTGAGCCTTAACTTGTACAACATCTTCTTCAACCTCCTGCAGCAAACTCCTGTCCACATCGTACTCATCATCTATTTCACCCACGATCTCTTCCAGAATATCTTCAAGAGTGACCAGCCCGCGCACTGTTCCGAATTCATCGGAAACCACTGCCATATGGACTTTCTGTTTCTGAAATTCCCTTAAGAGATCGACAATAGGCTTATCTTCTGCGATCACCAGGGGGGGATTCAGAAAATCAGCAAGCCCTTTCCCTTCCTGCCCCCTGGCGCACATTTGCAATAGATCTTTGGCGTGAACAATCCCCACAATATTATCGGTGTTCTCCGCATAAACAGGAATTCTGGTGAAACCTTTTTCAATTACCATATTCACCAGTTCAGACATTTCAGTGGTAACTTCAGCGCTCACAATCTCAGTGGATGGAGTCATCACCTCCCCCACCAGGGTGTCATGAAAATCAAAGATAGAGTTAATCATTCGCTCCTGGAGTGAGGAAATCAGGCCCTGTTCTTCACCTTCTTCAAGCAGTTCCTGAATTTCCTGTTCGAGATCTTCTGTGGTTTCCGGAGAACGTCCCAAATGAAGCACGGATGCCAACCGGGACAACCATGTCTTTTTTTCCACTGGAACTGCTAATTCAACCAGATTTTCTTTTGTCATGTTTGCTTTTATACTAGATATGCTTTGTAACTGTTCAGGATTGCCTCATATTTAATCGTTCCGGGCTTCGAAGCATATTCTTCATAGGCGAGGAGACCAGAACGATTCAAGATGCGGTGCTCCTGAACAGTTACCTTTTTTCTTTTCTAATTGGTGTCGTATGACTATAGTATGCATTATTCAATGATGCTGCCAATAAAAGGCCGTGTCATTGGTTTATTTGACCTTGTACAATAAAATCAATAATAGCATTACAATGCAGATTTTAGAAGAAGCTTCTTCTACATCTGTCTTATAATAAGAATAAGAGGATTAAATTGGAAGGAAAGGTTCTTATTGCAAACAGGGGCGAAATCGCCATCCGGATCATGGAAGCCTGTAAGGATTTAGATCTTGATTATGTGGTTGTTTACACTGAAGCAGATAAATATTCGGAACATGTTCAACAAAATAACACCAGTGGACCGAATCAGAACGCCTGGAAGATTCACAGCTACACTGATCCCAATGATCTCTTTGCCGTAGCCAGCCACACACGATGCACCGCAATCCATCCCGGATACGGTTTTTTCTCCGAGGATTTCCGCTTCGCAAGGCGTGCTGCAACCCGTGACCATTCACTCATTTTCATTGGCCCCAACTGGGAAGTCATCAAAAACCTTGGCGATAAGATTAACACCAAAAAGATTGCCAATAAATTAAACATTCCCACCATC
>DQVD01000091.1 GCA_015661935.1 Desulfocapsa sulfexigens
AAAAGGTCATCATCTTTGATGTATCGGAAAAACAAAGTTTCTGTGTGAATTATTCCCGGAAGTGGATGGCAGGTGAAAACCAACTGTAGTTATTTCAGCCGCAGGCTGCTAACTATTCTGGCTTCTGTCCTCTGTTTTCTGAATGTGCCCGCAGGGCATCATGTCCGGAGACGGATATTTTTTTTCGTTTAATTTCATTTTTTCTTTGGCGCAGTGCAGTGGATCAAGGTCAAATTTATCTGCTAACATAGTAAGATAAATCATCACATCGCCCACCTCTTCTGAGATATGTTGCCTGGTGCTGTCATCAACTTCACGGCTTTCTTCTCCTCCCATCCACTGGAAGATTTCGGTGAGTTCAGCTGTTTCAACGCTCAGGGCCATTGCGAGGTTTTTGGGAGTGTGGAAGGATTGCCATTCTCTAACTGACGCAAATGTACGAAGCTCTGTTCTTAATTTTTCCATGGGATCACGGTTTCTATTGGTATTTCTTGCGATATTCTGGTAGTTTTTTTTGTTTTATGTGACATAAAGTACCATTGTAGCGATAAAGCGCAATGGACTTTTCCTCTTAGCTAGTTGAGATATAAATGAAAAATATTTTTCGCACGTATTTGGCGACCATTCTGGTTTTCAGCTTTCTGTTGCCTGGCCTTTCTGCTGCAAAATCCAATAACTCTACGGACGCAGATACTTCCCGTAATAATCTGATCGGCTATATGCTCAGCAAGCAATTGCCGGTGATTCATTTTAGTGACAAGGTTATGAACGATGACCTTGCCTTCGCTGCCTTTGATCTCTATCTAAAACAGCTTGACTATCAGAAACGTTTCCTGCTGCAGTCCGACGTGGATAGGCTCTCCATTCTGGCGCCCGGCATTGATACAAACCTTTTGAATGGTACCATTAGATTGCCGGATGTGGGGTATAAGCTGTTGAATACCCGGATTGGAGAGGTGGAAAAACTCACCAGGGAATTGTTGGCTCGTGGTTTTGATTATAATCGGGATGAAAGCCACGAAACAGATCCTGATAAATTAAAATATGCGACAAACCTTTCAGATCTGTCCGAACGTTGGAGGCGGATCCTGAAAGGCCAGATAATCTCCCGTTACCTCGATCTTGTGGAAGAACGGGAAAAAGAGAAAGAAACGAAGGAAAAAGAAACGTATAAAAGTGATAAAGAGTTGTGGACAGAAGCTGAAGAAAAGGTTGCCAAACGAAATAAGAATTTTTTCAATCGTATGCATCAAGAGACTCTGCAGGATCATTATGACCGTTACTTTAATGCAGTAACAAGGGCTTTTGATCCTCATACCAATTATATGCCTCCTGCGAATAAGGAAGACTTTGATATTCATATGCGGGGAAGTCTGGAAGGAATTGGCGCGCTCCTTCGTGAAGAGGATGGCTATATTAAAGTTGTAAATATCATTCCCGGTTCTGCATCTGCTCGTCAGGGACGCTTGCAGGCCGAGGATACTATTCTTGAAGTGGCTCAGGGTGACAAGGATTTTGTGGAGATAACGGATATGCGTCTGCGTGACGCTGTGCGACTTATTCGTGGTCCCAAGGGATCTGTAGTTCGTTTGACTGTCAGAAAACCCGATGGTGTTAAAGAAGTGATTGCTATTCAGCGTGATGTGGTGCAGATCGAAGAGACTTTTGTGAAATCCACCATCATTGAAGGAGAAAAAGGCGAGAAGGTTGGTTATGTAATGATCCCCGGTTTTTATCGTGATTTTGAGAAAACCGGAAATGGTTCAGGTGCCAGAAATTCCACAGATGACACACGAGTTGCCATTGAAGGCCTGAAAAAAAAGGGGATTTCAGCACTTATCCTTGATCTTCGCAATAACGGTGGTGGCTCACTTATGGATGCTGTTGATACCACTGGATTATTCATTAAATATGGGCCAGTGGTTCAGGTGAAAAACAGTTATGGAAACAAGCGGGTACTGAGTGACGATGATAAATCTGTCACTTGGGATGGCCCTTTGCTTGTGCTCGTTAATCAGTTTTCTGCTTCAGCCTCTGAAATTTTGGCTGCAGCGCTTCAGGATTACGGTCGGGCAGTGATTGTTGGCGGCGCCCATACCCACGGAAAGGGAACCGTTCAGACACTTCTTGATATGAATGATAATATCCCCCTGCTGCATCTGAAAAAATATGATGACCTTGGCGCTTTGAAGGTTACGATTCAGAAGTTTTATCGGGTAAATGGTGGTTCTACTCAATATAAAGGCGTGGAGCCGGACATTGTTCTGCCGAGCCTCTTTCAGCATCTTGAGTCTGGTGAACAGTATCTGGATAATTCTCTTCCCTGGGATCATGTGGATCCGATTGCCTATGGAACATATAATCTTACACCTGCCAAGCTCAAGATTCTTCTTGAAAAATCAAAGAAACGAGTAGCAGGTGACGAAGGATTGCAGGTTATTGCAGACGAGGCAGCAAAAGCAGCGGCGCGGGCCAGGAAGACCACCATGTCGCTGAAACTTTCTGATATGCGGGATAAACGGCAGGAAGCGAAGGTTGCACGGGATAAGATTGGAGCACATTACTTGAAGTATCGCGCAGAACAGGATGCTGGCCATGGTGAAAAGGCCGGTTCAGGTCTTGACAAAGGAAAAGACAAGGATAAGTGGAAAGAAGAGATTAAGGAAGATCCGTATATTCATGAGTCACTTCATATTCTTGGAGACATGTGATGTATTGGTAGTTTTTTTTGAATCGTTCGATTTTAGTTTCTTACGAACAATTTCCTGTTTTTTTCAAAGAAATTTTCTGATAAGGCCTTATCCTGTGAACTGCCTTTCTTACTGACCAGGGTTAGAAATTTCTTGATTATCAAGGCAAAAAATG
>DQVD01000282.1 GCA_015661935.1 Desulfocapsa sulfexigens
ACTCCAGGTAAAAACGAAAAAAAAGGGGAATCCGAAATTCATCGGATTCCCCTTTTTTACTCCTGATCTGTTATCACAGACAGGCGATCAGCCAGCTAAAGTTAGTGCCTACAGAACAATTTCTTGTTTTTTTCAAAGAAATTTTCTGATAAGGCACTTATCCAGTGAACGGCCTTTCTTCCTGAACAGGGTTAGATTACTTCTTGTCGTCTTCCTTGACTTCTTCAAAATCAGCATCCACAACATCATCATCCTGCTGAGCTTCTGCTCCACCAGATGCGCCTCCGCCTGCAGCACCAGCATCAGGTCCTTCCTTGGAAGCCTGTGCATACATAAGTTCAGCGAGCTTATGAGAAACCTTGGTCAGTTCCTCAATGGCAGCATTGATGGCATCAGTATCATCGCCCTCAACAGCTTTTTTAACGTTTGCGATCTCTTTTTCCACATTCGCTTTTGTCTCAGCATCTACTTTATCACCGAGATCTTTCAGTGATTTTTCAGAGGCATGGATCAGACCATCAGCATTATTGCGGGCATCGACCAGTGCCTTACGTTTCTTATCTTCCTCAGCATGCTCCTCTGCATCCTGTTTCATCTTCTCAATCTCTTCCTCGGACAGACCGGAAGAAGCTGTAATACGAATAGATTGCTCTTTGTTCGTTCCAAGATCCTTCGCCGAAACATGCAGGATACCATTGGCATCCAAGTCAAAAGAAACCTCAATCTGCGGTACACCACGAGGTGATGGTGGAATATCGGTCAACTCAAAGCGTCCGATTGTTTTATTATCCTGCGCCATCTCACGCTCACCCTGGAGTACATGAATGGAAACAGCGGGCTGATTATCAGCAGCCGTTGAGAAGGTCTGGCTCTTTTTAGTAGGAACCGTGGTATTTTTCTCAATCAGTTTAGTGGTCACACCACCAAGAGTTTCAATACCAAGTGACAACGGGGTAACATCAAGAAGAAGTACATCTTTTACATCACCCTGAAGAACACCACCCTGGATGGCTGCACCAATAGCCACAACTTCATCAGGATTCACACCTTTATGAGGGTCTTTGCCAAATATTTCTTTTACTTTTTGCTGAACCTTCGGCATCCGGCTCATTCCACCAACGAGAATTACCTCATTAATATCAGAAGGAGACAACCCGGCATCTTTCAGTGCAGTCTCGCAAGGTCCAACGGTACGATCCACAAGATCCTCAACCAGAACCTCATATTTGGCACGGGTCAATTTAATATTAAGATGTTTTGGGCCGGATGCATCCGCTGTAATAAATGGCAGATTAATCTCAGTCTCCATTGTGGTGGAAAGCTCCATCTTGGCTTTTTCGGCCTCTTCTTTCAGACGCTGAAGAGCCATTTTATCGGTACGAAGATCAATGCCCTGCTCACGTTTAAACTCATCGGCAAGCCAGTTCACGATACGCATATCGAAATCTTCTCCACCAAGAAAGGTATCGCCATTGGTTGATTTTACTTCAAAAACACCATCACCAATTTCAAGGATGGAAACATCAAAAGTACCACCGCCAAGATCGAATACTGCGATTTTCTCTTCACCTTTCTTATCCAGCCCGTATGCAAGAGATGCAGCGGTTGGCTCGTTAATAATACGTTGAACGTTCAATCCTGCGATCTTACCGGCATCTTTGGTTGCCTGACGCTGGGCATCATTGAAATAAGCAGGAACGGTAACAACTGCATCGGTTACTTCTTCGCCAAGATACTCTTCAGCGGTCTGTTTCATCTTGCCAAGGATCATGGCTGAAATTTCAGCAGGAGTATAGCTCTTGCCTTCAACTTCAATGGCAGCACTTCCGTCTTTTCCTTCAACAATCTTAAAAGGACTGATTTCTACAGATCTCTGAACTTCCGCATCTTTAAAATTTCGCCCGATAAGACGTTTAACCGCATACAGAGTTCGTTCCGGATTGGTAACAGCCTGGCGTTTTGCCACCTGTCCGACCGGACGTTCTCCACCGTCTGCAAAAGCAATGATTGAAGGTGTGGTTCGATTTCCTTCCACGTTGGCAATAACGATGGGGTCACCACCTTCCATTACAGCCACACATGAATTTGTGGTTCCAAGGTCAATTCCAATTATCTTTCCCATAACATTCTCTCCTTATATCAAAACGTGAAACCGTCTGCATTCTGTCAGACGATGTCTTCTATGTTCTTTTTTTATTGATTTTTTTTCGTAACAACATCACTTGCTACAGTGGTCATCATCCTACTTTTGTCAAGCCTGAAGTCAGCTATTCTCTGAAGATTTTTTGTTATTTTTTATCCCCTGCAGAGACAATCACTTTCGCCGCACGAAGGAGGCGATCTTTATACTGGTAGCCTTTCTCAAACTCATTCAGGATGCGATTGGCCGGGACCGTATCACTTGGTTCCATGCTCAAAGCTTCATGATTAGTTGGATCGAAAACTTCTCCCACACTTTCAATGGGTGTCACTTCAAACTTTTCCAGTGTGTTTAGAAGGTGTTTCAAAGTTAACTGAACGCCTTCAAGAAGAGATGCCAAAC
>DQVD01000348.1 GCA_015661935.1 Desulfocapsa sulfexigens
AAATATAGACTTCTCATTGATTACACGTTTTTAAATTTCATAAGTTGGTGGCGGTATCAAATTAGATAAACACTTTTTATAAAGCTCATAGGCATAGCGTACAAATGAAAATTGTTTTATTACCAGGGCTTGATGGAACTGGAATGTTATTCAAGCCATTTATTGAAGCGTTGCCAAAAGAAATTGATGCCTTAATTGTACGTCTTATCTCAGAATTTCGCAGGCGGCTGTTATCGCAATGTTTTCTTTCCCGGTGAATAATATTGGCTTTCCAAGGGTATTTTCTGTAAATTGTTGTAATGTATGGGGGAGCTAGTGGGGATGACATTTATTTTAAGCATCAGTGTAGCTGTATCAGCCCAAAATCTTGGAGCTGCTTGTAAATTTCTTCCTGGTAAATTATGAGTTACTGCACACCGGTTTCAAAAGTTAAAACTACCCCGGACTTATAAACCATATTTCCTGCTCCTACGCTGGCGTGGGAGCAGAAAACCATTTAATACCAACCGGCCGGTAATCACAAACACCACTTACGTAAAAGACATGAAAAAAAAGCCCCCAACAAACGATCTTGGTCGCAACAAACTGGTTAAGCAACTTAAAATCAGGATGGACAGGCATTTTGCAAAAGGTGCTGATGATTCGGTGTCTAAATCACTGGTTATCGGACTTTTTGGTGAATGGGGCAGCGGCAAAAGCTGGATTTTGGAAAGACTTAAAGATCAATTCAAAATAGATAAGCAGGATCTGGAAACAAATTCGCTGATCATACCTGTCTGGTTTAATCCCTGGCGTTATGAAGCAGAAGAGCATCTTATCGTGCCCCTGCTGATGACGGTTTATGATGCCCTGAAAAATCATGAAGATTTGGATCCTGACAACGAAACGCTCCGTGAAAAAATCAATGATGCTGCAAGCTACTTCTGGCAATCAGCTATTGTGTTCAGTAGGGCATGGACATTCAAGGTAGGGCCGGTTAATTTTTCTTCGGATAAGGCCTTGGCCGCTCAAGAAAATATTCAGAATGGACCGTCCAATGCTGACCTGTCACCTTCGCTTCATTCCTGCTATTATAATTTTGAAAATATGTTACAGGAAAAAACCAGTAAGGAACTCAAATTCCTCTTCCTTATAGACGACATAGATCGCTGCCTACCGGAACGGGCTGTGCAGATGCTTGAGGCAATCAAGCTTTTTCTGGATGTGCCGGGCTGTGTTTTTGTCCTGGGTGTTGATGACGAAGTTATAGAAAGGGGCATCAAACACCGCTACAGAGATTATAATCAGGAGCCGAAAAACACAAAAACAAACGGAAACGACCCCGGCTCTCTTCCTCCGATTACCGGTATGGAATACCTGGAAAAGATTATTCAGCTGCCGGTGCGTCTGCCCCTAATGCAGGAACAGCAGGTGGCCGGTTTCCTTATTGATAAATACCCGTCACTTTTCAATCCGGAAAAGACCAGGGATAATACCTTGCAGCCTAGCGATCCAAAGTATGATCCTGTGGGAAGTAGTAATGCAGAAGCTCTCCTTGACCTCTTTGCCAAAGCCATACCAAGAATCCCGCGTAAACTGATCCGGGCCGCAGAACTGCTCGAATTTCTGCTTGGTTTGTCCGGCAATAAATTGTCCAACAAACTACTGCTGGCACGACTGGTTTTGTTGCAGCTATTTGCCCCGGATGTTTTTCGGCATCTGCGCCGGGTGAATGAACAAAGGATAATAACTCTGGTTAAATGGCAGAGTGCTGACAATCTCACCCTGGTAAAACTTGATGAAATAAATCAAAAAGACCTGGGTGTGTGGAAAGATGAAGAAGAAAAAGATCCTGATGTATGGATGGCTGATAAAAGGCCGTTGATAAAGAAATTAATAGAGGCTGGCAGAAACAGGGTTAATTTTGATCCATGCCGGGTTTTCCATGGACTTGAGACAGAAGATGTACCCGAAAACCTGCCTGAATATTTTCATCTCATAGAAGAACAATTTGCGGAACAGCAACCTGAGTTGCGTAGAGAATCTGAAACAAAAAATCTTAATATAGCCAACCTGACAGACAGTAAAACATTTCTAAATAACCTATTCCATGACGAGGAAGAAATATGGCGTAAAGCACTTTCGCAGGATGAACTACGTAATAAGGTGCTGGACAACTCCACGTTTGATGAACTCATGACCAGACTGAGCGAAAGCACGGACAAACAGCAGAAACTTGAGTGGTATGGTTTATTGGCAACGAAACTGGGACAAAAACAGCAAGACCAGCTCGACACAGAATACCATTGGAAGGATCAGTTACTCAAACGTATTCAAAATACCAGCAATAGTATGGCCAAACGCCGCCGGGCCGGTCTTTTACTTGGCAGTACCGGTTGGCTGCCGGAAGATATCGATAAACTTGTTCCAATTTCCAGGGGAGATTTCCTTTATGGTGAGGATAAAAAAACAGCAACTATTGAACATGACTACTGGATCGGCAAATATCCGGTAACCAATAGTCAGTATAAACATTTTATTGATGCTGGAGGCTATAAAATAGAAAAATTCTGGTCAACAGACGGCTGGAAGATATTACAGAAAAAGGATTGGCTAGTACCGAAATACTGGGACAATTCAGAACTCAGTAATCCTCTGTTTCCGGTAGTTGGTATCAGCTGGTATGAAGCCATTGCCTATTGCAACTGGTTAAACGGCGAGGTGCAAAAAAATCCGACCCATTTTGGTTTGACACAGCAAAATTTGCCAGACTATGTAATCCGGTTACCAATAAACCAGGAATGGGAACGGGCTGCCCGAGGTGTCAATGGTCTGATTTATCCCTGGGGAAATAGAGAACCTGATGCAAGCAGAGCTAATGTGCGAACTAGTTGGGCTGAAGATGATAAGAATCGATCTACCACGCCGGTAATTATGTTTCCTGACGGTGTGAGCAAAGAGGTTAATGACTCTCCATGGGATATGAG
>DQVD01000179.1 GCA_015661935.1 Desulfocapsa sulfexigens
CAGAATTTCGTCGAATTTTTTACGTGCTTTGTAGTAGTTTCCGTTGGAAAATTCATCCATCCCACTTCCCGCCAGAGTTTGTGCGGAGAGCCTCACATCCTTCTCTTCCCCATCATCTTTATTAAAAAGAGATCTGATCTGGGCGCAGCCGCCCAGTGAAAAGAGTAATGCACTGATCAGGGCAAGATTTATGGCGGATCGTACAACTGAAGAGCGACGAGTAAACTGACTGAAACTGGACATCATAATTATTGGACTCAGCTGAGATTGGTGAGATAGTTTTCGGCAGCAAGTACTGCAGTGGCACCTTCTCCTGCAGCATTAATTATCTGCCGTACCTCTTTGCTGCGGATATCGCCTGCAGCCATAACTCCGGCTACAGCGGTTCGGGTTTCAATATCAGTGGGGATGAAACCTCCACTATCGGCTTGAAGAATATCAAGCGGCAGCATTTCGTTGTTGGGAAGTACTCCAATAAGAACGAAGACACCATCAACTTTTAGAACGGATTCCTTGCCATCATTGTTTTTCAGGTGAATTTCCTCAACGCCCTCAACCCCTTGAATTTTTGTTGCATTGGAGTTCCAGATGAAATCAATTTTTGGATTAGCAAAGGCTTTTTCCTGAACGATTTGAGTGGCCCGCAATTCATCACGGCGATGGATAAGAGTAACCTTATCTGCAAATTTAGTGAGATGTGCTGCTTCCTGTACTGCAGTGTTGCCGCCTCCGACTACTGCGACATGCATGTTGCGATAAAAAGGAGCGTCACAGGTGGCACAGTAGGAGACACCTTTTCCGGTAAGTTCTTTTTCTCCAGGGATTCCCAAAGGGCGTGGATAGGCACCGGTACAAATAATTAAAGTGTCGCAGGTAAGAGGATCACCATCTTCAAGCTCAAGGCGTTTAACAGGCTGTGTGAGATCCATGGACACGACGTTACCGAACATGGAATTTAACTCAAAGCGTTTAGCTTGGGCAGACATCTTTTCAGCCAGATCAAATCCTGATATGCCGTCTGGAAATCCAGGATAGTTATCAATCCAGTCCGTGAGAAGAACCTGCCCGCCTTCAGCACCTTTTTCTATGAGCAGGTGATCCATCCTGGCTCTTGCAGCATAGAGTCCTGCAGTAAGTCCTGCTGGGCCGGCGCCTAAAATAATCAGTTTGTAATGAGTATTTGCCATGGAATAAGAAAAGTAATGGAAAAGGAAAATAAGCTTTCTGCAAAAGAAGATTTGCAGAAAGCTTGAGTACTGCTATTTATAATGCTTTTTCAATGAGATCGATAAGCTGAGCTTTACCTACAGCGCCGGTAACCTGATCAACTTGTTCACCACCTTTGAAAAGAATCAGAGTGGGGATGGCACGGATGCCAAATTTTCCGGGAGTTGCAGGGTTGTCATCAACGTTCATTTTAACGATGGTTACTTTGCCGTCGTACTCATCTGCAAGTGCTTCAACAACGGGACCAATGGCCTTACAGGGACCGCACCATGGAGCCCAGAAATCAACAAGACAAGGGGTGTCTGAACCTGTTACTGATTCAAAATCAGCATCACTTACATCTTTTACTTTATCACTGGCCATTGTTCTCTCCAATCTGAGTGTTTTTTTGATTGTTTTGTCAGCTAAAACGGAAACAATTTGTATTGTTTCCGTTATTGCAATGTACCTCTTGCTGATTTCTCTGACAAGAAAAATATGAACAGGTTCCTGGTACATTTTTTACTCAAGGTCAGTATACAATGTGTATATAAAATAAAAGGTCAAGGTAGGGAAGCCGTTTGACAGATTTTTATCAGTCATGGTATATTCCTTTTTTCGTAAATACTTGGGTGCCCTTGTGGTGCAGAGTTGGATGTCAAAATATAAATAAAGGGTGTTTAAATGAACACAACTGTTTCCGAAAAGATGTTTGAGGTGGCCAGGAAAGTGATTCCCGGCGGTGTAAACAGTCCTGTCAGGGCCTGTCGTTCCGTTGGTTGTGATCCGGTTTTTATCCAAAAGGCCAACGGTTCTAAAGTGTATGATGTCGATGGAAATGAATATATTGACTTTGTCTGTTCCTGGGGACCGATGATCCATGGTCATGCTCCTGATGAGATCGTTGAAGCTGTAAAAGAAACTGTGGGCGATTCTACATCCTTTGGTGCTCCGACAACAAAAGAAATGGCTTTGGCTACCATGGTGGTTGAAGCAGTGCCGTCACTTGAAAAGGTGAGATTTGTCAATTCCGGAACTGAAGCGACTATGAGTGCGGTACGTCTGGCAAGAGGGTATTCAGGAAAAGATGTGATCGTAAAGTTTGATGGCTGTTACCATGGGCATGCTGATTCCTTTCTTATAGAGGCTGGTTCAGGTGTGATTACTCTTGGTATTCCCGGAAGCCCGGGGGTACCCGAAGATGTTGTAAAGAATACGATCTCAATACCTTATAATGATGATGATGTGCTTGAGCAGACCTTAAGGGATAAGGCAGATACGATTGCCTGTGTCATTGTTGAACCAGTTGCCGGGAATATGGGTTGTGTGGCTCCTTCTGCAACATTTCTTCAAAAACTCCGGGATCTCACTGCCGAGCTTGGAATAGTGCTGATATTTGATGAGGTTATTACCGGATTTCGTCTGTCCTACGGTGGGGCTCAGGAGCATTTTAATATCATGCCTGATTTAACCTGCCTTGGAAAGATTATTGGCGGCGGTTTACCTGTGGGTGCTTATGGTGGAAAGGCTGAGATTATGGATCAGATAGCACCGGATGGGCCTGTTTATCAGGCAGGAACATTGTCTGGCAATCCTTTGGCTATGGCAGCAGGAATTGCAAATTTAAAACTGCTGCAAAGACCGGATTTTTACAAAGAGCTGAACGAAAAAGCAGAATTTTTTGCAGACGGTTTGAATAAAGCTGCGGAGGCAGCAGGAATTCCTGTCACCTTAAATCGGGTTGGCTCACTTATGACCGGATTTTTCACAGACAGCCCTGTGACAGATTTTAATTCCGCCATGAAATCAGATACAGATCGTTACGGAAAACATTATCGGCAAATGTTGAGTGAAGGAATTTACCTTGCGCCTTCTCAATTTGAAGTTGCTTTTATATCAGCAGCTCATAGCCTAAAAGACCTCGAAAAAGGAATAAAAATGACTGAATGGTCATTCAAAAAATTGGCTGAAAAGTAAAAAAAATCGTTGACTTTAGCAGGTGGGCATGCTAACAAATTGATCGTTTGCCACAGAGGTTTCAGAGATTTGGAAGGTGGTAACAAAAATGGCTAAAAAACTAAGTACCGAGATGGTCGATTTACTCGGCAATTACGGACATATTGGATTTACCTTTGTGGCCGCAATTTTTATAGGGCTTGGGGGTGGTATCTATCTGGATGAGCATTTCTTTGATGGAAGCACTTCACCCTGGTTTACATTTATCGGATTGGCCTTTGGCATATTTGCCGGCTTTAAAAGTTTGTTTGATATTTTACGGACACCGGCAGCGAAAACAAAGGATGAGGATGAAGAAGGTTGACAGACTGTGCTTGATATTTCGTTAAAACAGGTACAGGCGTTTAGCTTCGGCTTTCTTGTGGTGCTTACGGGCGGGGCGTGGTTGATCATGTCATGGTCATTCGCTCAATCAGTGCTTGTTGGTGGTGTGATTGCCATTGCAAGTTTTTATTCAGGACATAGAGATATTGCTTCTTTTCTGAAAACCTTTGAACCTCCTAAGGAGGGTGAGGAGAAAGAAAAGCAGGGAAGTGGGAAATCCGTTTATATTATTAAATTTTGGTTCCGGCTGGCTTTAATTGCTGTGTTCTTATTGTTCTTTGTGAGGAGCGGTAAGGCTAATGTAATTGGGCTGTTTCTGGGACTGTCAACTGTGGTTTTTGCCATTATTCTGACAACGCTCAGTGTGGCGGGACACTACTTTTTAAGAAGGAAGGGGTAAGAAGGAGAGTTTATGGAACATCCGATACTATTTATTTCACTTATTTTGGAAAAATTTGGGGCGCCGATTCCGCATGGTCCCATTGGACACACATTCCTGGAAAAATTGTGTCAACCGTATATGACCTATACTTGGTTCGTTATGGTTTTTCTGGTAGTGGTTGGTAAACTTACCCTCAGTAATGTTGAAATGGTCCCTGGCAAGGGACAAAATTTCTGGGAACTGCTCATCGGCGGGATGTATGAATTCTTTGAGGAAAATATGGGGAGCGAGCTCACCGAGAAACTTTTCCCAATGATTTGCACCTTTGCATTGTACATTGCAGTGGGCAATCTTATCGGTCTTATCCCCGGGTTCATGTCTCCAACATCATCCATTAATACTACTGTGGCATTGACCCTTATTGTTTGGGTGACTCATCATATCATTGGTATTCGTGCTCATGGTATGGGGTATATCAAACATTTTCTC
Organism: Desulfocapsa sulfexigens; assembly: GCA_015661935.1. Classification (GTDB taxonomy): domain Bacteria; phylum Desulfobacterota; class Desulfobulbia; order Desulfobulbales; family Desulfocapsaceae; genus Desulfocapsa; species Desulfocapsa sulfexigens_A. Next base: position 4,418 of record DQVD01000179.1, read on the forward strand.
GGACCTATTCCGGTTCTGATTCCGTTGATGCTACCCATCGAGCTTATCAGTAATATTGCTCGTTTGCTTTCACTCTCCATTCGTCTTTTCGGTAACATCATGGCTAAAGAGACCCTTCTGGGAATTCTCTTCTTGCTGGCCGGTGCCTATTTCGCACCACTGCCAATTATGATGTTAGGTGTACTTGTTTCTCTGGATCAATGGGCATGCTCATTCGCCTGACCGAAATACACAGCGGTAAGCAGAACAAAAACCATGGCC
>DQVD01000394.1 GCA_015661935.1 Desulfocapsa sulfexigens
GTATATCACCATTCGTTCCATTGGTGGTGCTGTGACGGCCTTTCTTATTATGTTACTTCTTGGCCCATGGTTTATAAGAAAACTGAAACAGTATCAGATCGGACAGGTTGTTCGTGAAGATGGGCCGGAAACACATCTTGCCAAACAGGGTGTGCCAACCATGGGCGGGGTGTTGATCCTTTCCTCCATCGTCATATCAACGCTGCTTTGGGCCAGACTCACGAATCCCCTGGTTTGGCTTATGCTGTTTGTTATTCTCTTTTTCGGCTGTATTGGAACCATTGACGATTATCAGAAGATAACAAAGAAGAGCAGTGCCGGGTTCAGTGCCAGAGGAAAGCTCCTTCTGCAGATTTTTGGTGCTTCAGTGGTAGGGCTCTTTGTCTGGCTTCATCCTGGTTATGACGGCTTATTAAGTGTTCCTTTTTTGAAAAATATTCAGCCTGATCTATCCTGGTTTTATGTGGTGTTTGCCATATTTGTTATTGTGGGATCATCTAATGCCGTCAATTTAACCGATGGACTTGATGGGCTGGCAGCGGGGCCAACTGTTATTTCCGCCTCTGTGTACCTTGTCTTTTCTTACCTCGCCGGTCATGTGATTCTTGCTGATTATCTTCAGATCCCCTATGTCCAGGGAGCTGGCGAACTTGCTGTTTTTTGCGGGGCCATGGTAGGAGCCTGTTTAGGTTTTCTCTGGTTTAACGCTTATCCCGCGCAAATCTTTATGGGAGATGTTGGCTCACTGGCGCTTGGTGGTGCCTTAGGCGGGGTTGCCATTATAATAAAACAGGAAATCCTGCTGGTCATTGTTGGCGGCATCTTTGTTATGGAAGCCCTTTCTGTCATTATTCAGGTTGGGTATTTTAAGTTCAGTCACGGAAAACGGGTTTTCCTTATGGCCCCTTTTCATCATCACTTTGAAAAGAAAGGCTGGCATGAAACAAAGGTCGTGGTCAGGTTCTGGATAGTCTCAATTATTCTTGGTCTGATGGCCATAGCAACATTAAAACTCCGCTGATGAACTGGAACCAGAAAATAAAAGCGGGTGGGCGGGCCGTGGTCATGGGTATGGGCATATCCGGACGGGCTGCCGTTGCTTTTTTGTTAAGTAAAGGTGCAGAAGTTTTTGTAACGGACAACCGTGTTTTAAAAAATCTTCCAGAAAAAGATCAGGACTATTTACTTGAACGGAATATTGCCTTTGAGGGTGGCGGACATAGTAAAAAATTTATGTCTCAGGGCGATTTTATTGTTATCAGCCCTGGGGTTCCCACTGATTTACCAATTCTTAAAGAACTGCGGGATGCGGACATTCCAGTTTTAGGAGAGCTTGCACTTGCCGCGCCATATCTCACAGAGCCTGTGGTGGCAGTTACAGGAACCAACGGAAAAACCACGGTGACTTCACTTATTGGAGAACTGCTTCGAGCATCCGGTAAAAAGGTTTTTGTAGGCGGAAATATCGGAACTCCAATTCTTGATTATTTGCGACAGGGAGAACGCGCTGATGTCCTGGTATTAGAGCTTTCAAGTTTTCAGTTGGAAGCGGCCGGTAGCTTTTGTCCCCATATTGCGGTTCTTTTGAATATTACACCTGATCATCTGGATCGTCATAAGAATATGGTTCAATATCTAGCTGCCAAGATGAAAATATTTGTTCATCAAAAAGCTTCTGATAAGGCAATAATTTGTGGTGATGACCCCATGTGCCAGCAGATTAAACCCCTTCTTACCCGGCAGGAGGTGTATTGTTTTGGAAGCCGGGAAAGTGATTGTGCGGCAAAAGGGAGCGGACGGGAGTTTGGGATTATAATCGAAGATCGGGTTGATCGCTATTCACTGGTGGATACTGCACTTGATTCCCATACAGGATTACTGAACAGTCAGGCAGCAGTTCTGGCGGCTTCCCTCCTTACATGCAAACAGGCAGATATTATCAAAGGTCTGAAAACCTTTAGGAAAGCCAATCATCGCTTACAGCATGTGAGAACACTAGATGGTGTTGATTATTACAATGATTCCAAAGCCACCAATACCGGAGCAGTACTCAGCGCACTGGAATCGTTTCCAGGAAATATCATCCTTCTCGCGGGTGGAAGAGATAAGGGGGAAGATTATACGGTGTTACGGGGATTGGTCCAGGAAAGGGTCAAAGTATTGATCCTTCTTGGTGAGGCCGCCGAAGCGATAGATGAGGCTTTAGGGAAAACAGTTACTACTCTAAGAGCGTCTTCAATGGAAGCGGCTGTTAATTTGGCTGCTGGTATCGCACGTTCCGGAGATGTGGTGTTACTGGCTCCGGCATGTTCAAGTTTTGATATGTTTACTAGTTATGGCCACAGAGGTGAAGTTTTTATGACGGCTGTACTGAAATTGCAGGAAGAACACAGGGAAAAGGCTGCCAGATGACAACTCCTGTTCGACTCATGCTCACAGGCGGTGGTACCGGAGGGCATCTTTTTCCGGCCATAGCCACTGCTGTTGCCTTGTGTGACCGGATCCCCGGAAGTGTTGTGCTTTTCGTGGGAACAAAACGGAAAATGGATAAGGCAAGTCTTACGCAGTATGGCTACGCCACATGTTCTATTCATTCCAAGGGGTTAAAGGGGAAGAACTTTTTTTCAGTTTTGCAGGGATTACTGGTGTTGCCAATTTCCTGTTTGGAAGCATTCTACCACATCTTACGGTTCAGGCCTCATCTGGTTGTGGGGGTAGGCGGTTATGTAACAGGACCTGTGATCGCAGTTGCAAGACTTCTTGGTAAGCCAACCCTTATTCATGAACAGAATTCTGTACCGGGACTTGCCAATAGAAAACTCGGGAGTCTGGTTTCAAGGGTTTGTCTTTCACTGCCAGGCAGTGAGAGGTGGTTTTCCGGGAAGAAAACTGTTTTGACTGGAAATCCGGTTCGGAAAGAACTATTGGAGCTTGCCAAAAGCAATGGAGCAGATAATAAAAAAAAACGTACTTTGCTGGTTTTAGGTGGAAGTCTTGGCGCACA
>DQVD01000143.1 GCA_015661935.1 Desulfocapsa sulfexigens
AGATGTGACCACACTGCCATCAACACTCAGGGATATCCCCGTGGAGTCACGGCTGGGCATTGCACAGATCATGGAAAAGAATATAAATACTCCACTCAGCTCAAGTGTTGGCCGTCTTTTTGATGCAGTTTCTTCTCTGCTGGGCATTCGCCAGGAGGTTGACTTTGAGGGACAGGCTGCAATGGAGCTTGAGGCTCTGGCCTGGTCAGCCCACGACCACAATGCATACATACCAATTGATGACCGCTACGCAGCCACAGTTATACAGAATGAAGGGAAATATCTGCTGGATTGCAGACTGCTTCTGCACTGGCTGCTGGAAGACATTAAAAAAGGAACTCCTGTTGCAATAATCGCCCTGTCTTTTCATCTCTGGCTGGTACGATCTGTCAACAAAGCACTACTCTTTCTTTTCGCCAGGCAGTATTCCACAGACAATATCCTCCTTGGCGGTGGCTGTTTTCAAAACAGGATGCTTCTGGAATTTCTTGCCGAAAGACTCGAGGAAAACGGATTTAATGTTTATAGTGGTGAGCAGGTGCCGGTTAACGATGGCGGTGTTTCTTTGGGACAGGCCTTCATAGCTGCCCGACAGGATGAAAAACGACCTATCAGCTGAATCATATAACAGAAAAGAGGAAATTTATGTGTCTTGCCATACCCATGCGGGTCATAGAAATCAAAGGCAACAGTGATGATCTGCTGAATCCGCAGATTGCAACAGTTGAAACCGATGGAATACGAAGAGAGATCCGTCTCGATCTGGTTGACAGAATTCCGGAAATTGGTGATTATCTAATCATCCATGCGGGCTTTGCCGTGAACTGTCTGGATGCGGAGAATGCTGAAACCAACCTGCAGCTGCTGCGGGAACTTGCCGAGGGAATGGAAGAATCTGCAGAGGGTGACAGGACGTGAAGTATGTCGATGAGTACCGGGGCAGTGAGTATGTCAGCAACCTGACGGAAAAACTTCAGACGCTTTCCAGTCGTAAGGTGCGGATCATGGAAGTCTGCGGCACTCACACCATGTCCATATTCAAACATGGAATCCGCCGGATGCTGCCTGAACAGGTACAACTTATTTCAGGCCCCGGTTGTCCGGTCTGTGTCACACCTTCCGGTGTGATCGATGCATTCGTTGAGCTGGCCGGCCGCCCCGAGGTTGTTATCACCACATTTGGCGATATGATCCGGGTACCTGGAACAGGAGCTTCCCTCATGGAAGCCCGGGCAGCAGGAGCAGATGTGAACATTGTCTATTCCCCCATGGACGCATTAGAACTTGCTGAACAGAAACCGGATAAGCTGGTTGTCTTTCTCAGTGTCGGTTTTGAAACAACTACTCCCACCATTTCCGCCACAATCCTTGAGGCTGCCAGAAGAAAGATCGAAAATTTCTGTATTTTTCCAGCCAACAAGACAATGCCTCCGCCTCTCAAGGCACTGATCCAGGATCCTGAATTGCAGGTGGACGGCTTACTTTGTCCGGGACATGTCTCCATTATCAACGGATCTGAGAGTTACCGTTTTCTCGTTGAAGATCATAACATTGCCTGTGTGGTTGCCGGATTTGAGCCAACGGATATACTGCTATCCATTATAGCGCTTGTGAAACAGGTGCAGGAAAACAGACCGGCTGTGGAAAACTGCTACAGTCGGGTTGTAACACCCGAAGGAAATGTAAAGGCCAGAAAAATTGTGGAAACGGTTTTTGAGCCGGTGGACAGTGAATGGCGCGGTCTTGGCACCATAGAGGCCAGTGGTTTAACCCTGCGTGAGGAGTATGGCAGGTTTGATGTGACCAGAAGACTTGAGATACAAATTGTACCTTCCAGTGAACCAAAGGGCTGCCTTTGCGGTAATATCCTCAAGGGTATCAGCCAGCCGCCGGACTGCCCCATTTTTGGCAATCGCTGCACTCCGGGCTCACCCGTCGGGCCATGTATGGTTTCCAGTGAAGGTACCTGCGCTGCCTGGCATCGATATGGCGACCTCAGCTAATTCACAGTCTGCACCTAAGTTGAATTAAATTCTCGTCATTAATATTGCTATGGATTTTTTCTATCAACAGGTAACTTACACTTTTGACACTCTGCACAGATTCTGGGAGCATGAACAGGTTCACAAAAAAATATCCGTTTTGCTGGTTTGCGTATTTCTGCTCAACCTTTTACTGATAGAGTTGAACCGTCAGCAGTTCCTGTCGCCATCGCTGGCAGCACTCATCCCGACAAATCATTTTCATGCCATAGGTGCTGCTTTCACCATCATCCTCATTCTTGAGGTGTTGAGCCTGATTTTTATTTTACCATGCTCTTTTTCCCTGTCTGTGGGCAAACAGTTTGAGTTGCTGGCTCTTATCCTGCTGCGGGATGCCTTCAAAGAGTTATCCTCTCTGCCGGAGCCGGTTAGTTTTCTCGGCAATGAGACGGCGATACTGAGGATTCTCTCCGATGGCTTTGGCTCCCTGACTATATTTGGCCTGCTTAGTCTCTACTATCTGGTGCAAAAGCAACCCACAGAAACCGGGGAGAAGGCAGGGTACTTATATCGTTTTGTGTCGGCCAAGAAAAGTATCTCCCTGTTTCTTTTAGGATGTTTTGTAGTTATGGGTTGCGGTAACATTTACCAGGCGTTGTTGGGCCTGGAACATTCAGACTTTTTTCATAATTTTTATACACTCCTCATCCTAACGGATATTCTGATTGTTCTTATCTCCCAATGCTTTCTTCCTTCATTTTTTTCAATATTTCGCAATTCCGGCTATGCCCTGTCAACCCTGTTTATCCGGCTGGCTTTAGTGGCCCCAGCCTACTTCAATGTTCTCATGGGTGTGGCTGCTATTTCCTTTGCCATCATCCTTACCCTTATCAGCAATCGATTATTTCCCGGGAGATAGCAGAAAAAAAGCAAGCTCTCCCCACTCAGAAAAAGGAGTCAAACCAGATATGGAAAAATATATTTTACTTGATCATGGAAGTGGCGGACTGGCCAGTCAAAATCTGATTGGATCTTTATTTCTCAAATACCTGAAAGATCCTGTCCTGCAGCAGCTGGAAGATGCGGCTGTATTACCGGCGGAACAGGGACAGCTCGCCTTCTCCACAGACAGCTACGTGGTGGATCCGATTTTTTTTCCAGGCGGTAATATCGGTGAACTGGCGGTCAACGGGACCATTAACGATCTGGCCATGCGGGGAGCCAGACCGATTTGTCTGAGTCTGGGGCTTATACTCGAGGAAGGCTTTGCTGTTGCTGAGCTTGAACAGATAATAAAAAGCATTGCCGCTGCCTGTGATTATGCCGGTGTTCCAGTTGTGACTGGTGACACCAAAGTGGTACCAAAAGGCAAGGCTGATAAAATTTTTATCAACACCTCAGGTGTTGGAATAATCGAAGGAGGTATTGACGTGACGGCCCGTAAAGCACAATCCGGTGATGTCATCCTTCTTTCAGGAACCCTTGCGGATCATGGCATCACCATTCTCACCAGTCGTGAGGGTTTGCAGGTAGGCGGTAATCTGCAAAGCGATACCAGACCTCTACATTTTCTTGCTCGGTCACTTGTGAAAGATTTCCCGGGAGAAATTCATACCATGCGGGATCCAACCCGGGGCGGCTTGGGCACAACACTCAGCGAAATTGCCAAAACAACAGGCCTCTGTATGGAAATAGAAGAAAAAGCCATCCCAATGCAGCCTGAAGTGCGGGCTGCCTGTGAACTTATGGGTCTTGATCCACTTTATCTCGCCAACGAAGGAAAATGTATGGTGCTTGCTGCTCCGGAACATGCGGAAAAAATCCTGCAAACAATGTGCTCCACCCCGGAAGGCAGAGATAGTGCAATAATCGGTCGAGTTTCAGCAAAACATTCCGGGCGGGTAGTCCTTACTACGGTATCAGGTGGTACAAGACTCGTAGAGCCTCTGTCCGGAGAACCTCTGCCAAGGATTTGCTGAGCTATGTTGTCATTTGGATGAAAATTGATTTTTCTCCAACCGGAATACTTACGAATACATGGGAATTCTTCCTTTTTTAAGGTATAGCGTATCTCTTTTTCCTTACGACAGTTAGAATTTTTTTTCACAGTCGCTGACCTGGATCAGGTGACAAGAGCCAGTGAAAAACTACTTGTGACCCAGTCTGCGGCAAGCATGTCTTTGGCTGAGCTTGAAAAACAACACTATGCAGATCTCTTCATTCGACGTGGACGAAATCTTAGTCTCAACGAGCGTGGATGGTGTTTTCTTCCCCTGGCCAGGAAGATTATTGTGCAGGTCAGGGATGTTGAAAAGATCATGCTTGGAAAAAGGTGATTCATATGAGAGTTTTTATACAAAAAGCTGGTGTCGTGCAGCTGTTGATATGGCAACCACCGCCGGATGCGTCAGTATCTTTTCAATGGAAATGGCAAAGAACCGAGACCTCACCTCTTCCGTCCGTCCCACAACAGAGACCTTATACTGACGACGGATCTCATCTTCAATAACCGTTGGTGCCATAAAAATACCATCGCCGCGCTGACCGAAGGCTTTCAGCAGCGCTCCATCATCGAACTCACCGACGCTTACAGGAGTGATACCCAGGGACTCTGACAACCTGGCAAAACAGTTACGTTACAAGTAGAATGATTAAAAACAAAGGATCGTCTAGGGAAATCATTACTTTAAC
>DQVD01000239.1 GCA_015661935.1 Desulfocapsa sulfexigens
TATTCTGAGTAAAAGGGACGTGGATCACAACTTCTGTCTGTTTGTGAAGACTGCCGGCTTCAATTTTCTCCTTCCAGCTCTGCATGCAAATTACTACACCCATTTGTTTTGTCAACAAAGGTGGTAAATTCACATTTCCAGGTTGAAGCGACCCCATCAGCAAATGCCGAGTTTAGCAAAACGCACTGTCGCAAAATCTTTTTTTTATTTAAAACAGAATTAATCCGACACAGATGTTTATGCTGTCCGTCAGCATCCACGAATACACAATAATCAATCATTCCCATGGAGGAAAATCATGAAACGAACAGGAATAACAATTAGCCTTATAACTCTTTGTCTACTAGCCCTTGGAACTCAACTTAGCTACACAACCCAAATTGTTGAGGAAGAAGAAAAAGATACAATTGACGATTGGGAATATGTCTTTGAAACAGAGGAAAGAGAGACTTTCTTTGCACAAAAAGGACGGACAAACACTCTCGCAGCCGCCGTTCCAAAGATGCAGGTCATGGCAGAATCCATGAGGATGAGTGCTGCCCCAAGTCCCGTTGCCGACAGCCTCGGTTTTTCAGTTGGTGGTGCCAAGGATGCGGATAATTTTTTCCAGAACCTTGAACAGGGCTATCTGCCACGCTACTCATCTCTCACCTATGAAGGGCTCTTTTATGATTACACCTTCGATACCGGGCAACAGGAGACATGTGAAAACCTCTTCTGCCCATCATATGCGCGTGGAGTCAGCAGGGATCTCTTTTCCGGAGAAACTGATTATTACCTCTCTGTAGGATTAAATTCCGGACTTACAGAGGAGAGTTTTCAACGAAAGAAACTCAATCTTGTGGTGGTGCTTGATATTTCCGGCTCCATGTCTTCTCCCTTTAACTCCTATTATTACGATACGAACGGGAAAAAGAATTACCAGAGAGAAGAACAACCCAAAAGTAAAATGGAAATTGCTAACCAGGCCATTGTCAACATGCTTGCTCATCTGCACACAACTGATCGGTTTTCCATGGTACTTTTTGACGACCAGGGATACAGAGCCAAACCTTTGCGAAAGGTCGGATTAACTGATATGGAGGCCATCTCCGGCCATATCCTTGACTTGCAGCCTCGTGGCGGAACAAATATGGGAGCCGGACTGAGGAAAGGTATTGAACAGTTTTCATCCATCGACAGTTCCCTGAAAAATCCGAATATTTATGAAAATCGTATTATCTTTCTGACCGATGCCATGCCAAACCGGGGCGAACTCAGCAAAGGCGGGCTGTTCAGCATGGTTAAAGATGCCGCAAAATCCAATATTTTCACAAGCTTCATCGGGATAGGAGTCGATTTCAATCCCGATCTTGTTGAATATATAACCAAGACCAGAGGAGCCAATTACTATGCAGTACATTCCAATGAGGATTTCAGGAAGCGCCTGGATGAGGAATTTGATTTTATGGTTACCCCGCTGGTATTTAACCTGGAACTGAAACTTTCCAGCAATGACTATGAAATTGTCGGAGTTTTTGGTTCTCCTGAAGCGGATCTTGCCACTGGACAGATGCTGAAAATCAATACTCTTTTTCCCAGTAGTACAGAAGAGGAAGAAGTGCGAGGAGGAGTTGTTCTTGTAAAATTGAAAAAAACAGGCCATTCAAATGGCCCAATCCACTTAAATGTGTCCTATGATGATCGAAGTGGACAAACCCATAGCAGCAGCAATACTGTTCAATTTAATCCAAATACTCTACATTGGGACAACAAAGGCATTCAAAAAGCGGTTTTACTAAGCGAGTATGTTTCACTTCTTAAAAACTGGCTGATTGATAGTAGAAAAGGCTGTAATGATACAGTGGTAAAACCATTCCCATGCTTTCCATATTACAGAAAAGGTCTGATCAATCCTGATTCCCGTCCGGAACGAATAGAGATGAAAACCTGGGAACAACGCTCCTGTCCTCTTGAAGTCTCCGATGGATACCAAAAGCTGTTCTCCATTTTTTCAACCCATTTTGCTACTGAAATGTCGATTTTGAATGATTCGACTTTAGGGAAAGAGATGGAAGTTTTGGATCATTTGAAAGGAAAAACCAACGGGAAGAAAATGGACGATTGGAGAGTACAATAATTGCAGCTGCCCATACTGCCCCTGCTACGTGTGTTAAACACAGTAATTCAGAAAAGCCATCTCGTTTGAGGTGGTTTTTTTGGGGGAGGAATAGATTCCAGGAAACATTCAGAGTTGAGGAGAAAATAACCTGGCTTTTTATCCTGCAAAAAACACTCTTAAAGATAACACAATTAATCTACATTTTTTCAGGGAGTTCCTATGAACACCTGATTACCAGTTATTCTCACACTCTATTTTCTTTTAACAGCAAGAAATGGTTTCGCAACCATACATACCCTGACATTCGATGTCGAGGGCATGGGCGGAGGCGATAGTGAAACAAGGGTAAGTCTTATCCTCGATCAATATAAAACTATCTCAGATTATTCCACGGGTACTGATGCGGAAAGTGCGACCATAACTTTCAATGATCAAAAACCTGATATGAAAGCACTGAAGGAGGAATTACACAAGGAAGGTTTTCAAACAGACGGTTTGCAGTTACGTTAAGATAACCCGAATCCTGCAAGTGGTCACAGGTGCCGCATTTCGTCCGGTTTCTTCTGTCCGCAATATTTTTTTCTATGCGGATGGAAGAAACCGGACGAAAAGTAGTGCCTGTGGCTGCTTGCCTAACTTCGTATCATTTCTGCTATTTGAAAGGCCACTTCTAAACTCTGTTCTGCATTCAGACGTGGATCACAGGTCGTGAGATAGTTATTCATCAACTCTTCATCAACGATATTTCTGGCACCCCCCGTACACTCAGTGACATTATCACCAGTCATCTCCAGATGAATACCGCCGGGGATAGTTCCTTCTGCCCAGTGATTCTCAAAAAAGCAGGTTATTTCAGAGAGTATATCATTGAAGTTTCTGGTTTTATGACCGCTTTTTGCCGTATAAGTATTGGCATGCATGGGATCACAATTCCAGACAATATTATAGCCCTCGCGCTTGGCTTCACGGAGAAGTGGCGGTAAACCTTTTTCAATATTTTTCATACCCAGACGAGTTATCAGGGTTAAGCGTCCAGCTTCATTCTCGGGATTTAAAGCATCGATAAGCTTTTTCACATTATCAAGATCATAGTCCGGCCCGATCTTCACACCGATTGGATTATTCACTCCACGCAAAAACTCCACATGTGCACCATCTACCTGCCGGGTTCTCTCACCGATCCAAAGCATATGAGCAGAACAGTCATACCAGCCTCCCCCGGTCGAGTCTTCACGGGTAAGGGCTGTCTCATATCCAAGTAATAATGCCTCATGGGAAGTGAAAAACTGCGCCTGTTTCATCTCGGGACTATTCGGGTTAATACCAATGGTCTCCATAAACTGCAGAGCCTGGTGGATTTGCTTACCCAGTCTTTCATAACTGCGTCCCATGGGGGATTGTCTAACAAATTCCTGATTCCAGGCAGATACCCTGTGTAAGGCAGCATAGCCTCCACGGGTAAAGGCACGAAGCAGATTCAGAGTTGAGGCAGCCATATAGTATCCCTCAAGCATTCGCTTAGGATCAGGAATACGAGCATCTGCATCGGGTTCCGAGCTGTTCACCATATCGCCCCGATAGGACATAAGTTCAACACCATCCACCATTTCTGTATCAGCAGAGCGGGGTTTGGCAAACTGCCCGGCAATACGACCAAGCTTGATAACAGGTTTACCACCGGCATAGGTCAAAACAACTGCCATCTGCAGCAGAACTTTTAGTTTCTCACGAATACTCGGAGCTGTGACCTGGGAGAAAGCTTCGGAACAATCACCACCCTGAACAAGAAAGGCATCTCCTTTCACGGCTTTAGCGAGCAGGGCCTTCAGATCTCTAATTTCGCCGGCAAAAACCAAGGGAGGCAGAGTGGAAAGCCGTTCAACCACAGCATCATGTGCTGCCATATCGGGCCACTTTGGCTGCTGTAGGGCAGTAAAATTCTGCCAGCTTGTTTTAGTCCAATTATTCTGTTCGGTTCCCATGGTCTTTCTCTCTATTTAATATTATTTTATCACAATTGTTAAATACTTCGGCAGCAGATCTCCACATCAAAAGCATTCAAAATCCGCATTTCACCTTCTCTCTTCTTTCCTTCTGCAGGGAGACGAAACTCCAACTCCTCAAACATCTCCTGTGCACGGGTACGCGATGGGATAGCCTCCATTCCAATGGCCAAGACTTCTCCTGTTGCAGTATCAAGCAACTCAGCATCGCGCCCATTGGTTACCACCGCCAAAGGAATTTGGTATTCTTTTTCAAGGATTCTTGCCGCTGCAATGGCCGATCGTTCACGGCTTACCAGCGAACCAGCACCATAACGGATAATAAGGAATTTCTTTCCAAACTCTTTCAAGCTAACAGCAAGCTCAATATTTGAACGGACAAAGCGGGTATTAAAAAGAGTTTCAATAAAACAGCGTGGCTGCAGATCTTCCTTTCCATAGCCCAGTTTTTCAACCATCATCCTGGCTAAATCCTGGCGAGTTCGTTCATCATCGGTATCAACAAGCTCTTCACCGGTGATATAATCATTCAGGGTGCCATACACGAAATGATGTGTTGGAACTTCATTCACAGCCATTTCTCCCAAAGTAACCATTCACCTAGCATAAATATTTGCAGTAGCCTCGAAACTGCAGTCAGTTACCAGTGCCTCATATTCGTCCGTTTGAGACTACGCCGTATATGAAGTTATATGTAAGCAGGCTCAAACGGACCAACATGAGTGCTGGTGAATGCTTACCTCACAAATAAGAATGCCCCTCCTGATACAAGGAAGGGCATTATCAGAACTTCTTCCTGTCAGATTTTATAGCTCAAGCCAGGACTCGGAGAACACAATCTGTCCGGAAAGTGCTTTGTAGGTCTTGTAGTGCTCAATGGCAGCACCTGAAAGAGTGGAAATACCCGGATCATCACCATCCATCATCGCATGAACCATATCCACATGTTCCTGACGCTCACCTTTGCAAATTGCCATAAGCTCTGCATCATAGGAATTTACAATAGCAGTGGAAATACCATATTTCATAAGCATGATAAGATAGGTACGGTCAAGATACTTACGAAGATTTTCAGCAACACCATTGGAAACATTGGAAAGTCCAACGGTTGAACCGGAACCGGGCGCAATGTCCTGCAGCATTGCCATAAACTCAAGTCCTGAGGCAATCTGGTCAGCACCAAGAGTAATGGGAGTTCCGATTGGATCAAAAAGGATCTTCTCGTTGGGGATTCCGCCTTCATTCAGTGCCATCATCAAATCAACAGACATCGCCGCACGTTCAGCAGAGTCACGAGGCATTCCATCAGCTCCCCAAAGAAGAGCAATAACATCACATTTCATTTCAGCAGCGACAGGAATCATCTGTTTCATACGCTCAGGCTGAGCAGAAATGGAGTTCATCAAGGCCTGTTCTTTATTTTTTACAACTTTAAAACCAGCTGCCATTGCGTCCATATTGGTGGTATCAAGACAAAGTGGAGTATCAACAACTGCTTCAACAGTTTCAACAACCCATGGGAGAAGCTCGGTACCATCTTTACGGGCAGGTCCGATATTCAGATCGAGATAGGAAGCACCGGCATCAGTCTCTTCCTTAGCCATTTCCTGAACAGGCCCCTGAACACGATCCTTCATGGCACCGCCACTACGATTTCCCATGATATTGATACTTTCTGCGATTGCTTTAACAGTTTGACCCATTGTATTCTCCTTAAGTCTCTAAAATAGTTTTTTTGTTCACCCTTATTTAATTACACAAGAGTTTTAATTTAATCGGTTTTTAACTTTCTGTCAATTCTGAGCAGGCCTCCAGCACCGACACTACTTTTTGGCTGATGGAAACAGGCTCATATCTGTATGCGGAAGAAAGAGTGCCGCCATGTAATGATTCATAAAATCCGGATTTTCAGAGAGTTCCATATTGGTCATAAGGGTTCGAACCGCCACTCTCTCACGAAAACGCTTATGATCCGTCAGGCTTATCTGGCAGCCAAGCATGGACGCATTACCTATATAGAAAAATCGATCCCGATCCATATCGGGCAACAGACCAATGGTAATGGCACGCTCAAGATCAATATAGGAACCAAAATTACCGGCAAGAATGACCCTGTCAAGGTCAGCAAAAGTGAGACCCACAGATTCAAGCAGCGTCTGATAACCAGCATACATAGCACCTTTGGCCCGAATCAGATTATCAAGATCAACTTCGGTAATAACGATATCCTCGCCTGTTATGGAATCTCTGCCCCAGGCCAGAACATACTCCCATCGATCCTCACCCTCTCGAAGCCGGGGATGATCCAGCGTCCTGTTAAATTTACCCTGCGGATCAAGAACCCCGGCATCGAGTAACTCAGAGACAATGGAAATTAGACCGGAACCACAGATACCCCTCGGTTTTGTCTGACCGATGGTTACAATCATCGGGTCATAGGTTTCCGGATGAATCTGAAAATTTTCAATGGCTCCCAGACTTGCCCGCATTCCAAACTTTATACCACCGCCTTCAAAAGCAGGGCCGGCAGAACAGGCTGCACAAACCATCCAGTCCTTATTCCCAACCACAATTTCACCATTGGTACCGATATCAATAAACAGTGAAATTTCCTCACTCTTCTGCATTTGACAGGCATGAACACCTGCCACGATATCACCGCCAACATAGGAAGAAATACAGGGATAAAGAAACATTCTGACAGAAGGATGCGCCATGATCCCAAGACCTGCTGCCTTAGTCAGTGGAAATTGACTGACACTGGGAACATAGGGTGCTTCCCGCAGATATTTTGGATTAATGGCCAACATCAGATGAGCCATTACGGTATTACCGGCAGTCATTATATAGCTGATATCACTGGGGCTAATAATTACTTTCCTGCATACCTCTTCAATAATATTATTGATGGTGTGGATTACCTTTTCCTGCAAACCTTTAAGACCACCGGGCCGCTGGGAATAGATCATCCGGGAAATTACATCTTCGCCATAGCTGATCTGGGCATTATAGCCGGATCCCTCCGCTATAATTTTACCGGTATTGAGATCAATCAAAACTCCGCCGCAGGTGGTAGTACCGATATCCACCGCCAGACCATATAAACGATCCGTAGTATCTCCGGGTTCCACGGCAATAATCCTGTCAGGCTCATTTATTCCCTTTCCATGGAGCAGAATAACGGTTACTTCCCAGTCTGCCTCACGAAGCACCACCGATAGCTCATGGATAAGTTCGGGATGATCATAACTAGGCTCAAGACTCTCCGGATTTGCATTTTTTAAAGCACGCATCAAACGCTGCATGTCCGAAATATTATCTGACAGGGTTGGAGGGGGAATCTGTAAAAATACTTTGCCAACCGGTGGATCTACATCCCATTTGCCAATAAGCGAATCAAAAGATCTTGCTGAAATGGATCTGGTGGTTTTAGGCGCACGTTTTATGGCCTTTCCATCAGCCTTCACCATGTCCGGAATGCGCACGGTGATATCGGACACGACTTTAGACTTACATGCCAGTCGCACCCCTTTATCATATTCATCCTGTTTTAGAGAAGCTGCACTGTCAGATTGTACGTCCCCTTCTTCCAGAATAATTTTACACTTTCCGCAAACACCATCACCACCGCAGAAAGCGTTAATATATATTCCTGCAGATGCTGCCGCAGTGAGAAGATTTTCTCCATCTTCAACAGTAACATGGACGTCGTCGGGCAAAAAATGTATATTATGTTCCATTAGGGTGTCTCGCTCGTTAGGATTCAAGTGTTTTCAAGTCACGGTAAAAATAACAGAAAGTGGCACCATGTCAAGAAATATTGCTTATATTGATATCTTACATAAACAAAATTGATGAAACCATGGAACAGGATACAAACCGCAGCTTTTGGTTACAAGCCTCTATTGAAACAGATCCAATTATAAAAGATGCCCTTATCGACTATCTTGTTGGTGTGATGGGAGCCAGTGTTGAGCAATCTGTTGACACACACGAGTCAACCCTTTGTCTCAATGTGTACCTGAAAGAAAAGAATCCAGACATAACTAAACAGCAACAACTGCAGGATAAGCTTGAAGCCCACCTCAAAGAACTTGCAACAATATTTCAAGCTAAAGAAGCGAATATCTCATGGGAACAGATAGAAGACCAGGATTGGTCAAGCAACTGGAAAATCCACTTCAAACCCTTTACAATTACTGAGGGGCTGGTGATTGTACCCACATGGGAAGAATACACTGCAAAAAACAACGAACAGGTAATTGTCATGGATCCGGGAATGGCATTTGGAACCGGTCACCATGCCACCACAAGTCTCAGCCTGGAGTTTATCAGGAAAATTCTTACCGCGGACAAAAATCAGCGCGTCCTTGATGTGGGAACCGGTACCGCTATTCTTGGAATGAGTGCCGCACTTTTCGGAGCCTCACGAGTACTTGGAATTGACAATGATCCCGAGGCAGTGCGCGTTGCTACTGAAAACGTTACACTGAACAAACTGGATTCTTTAATGGAAGTGTCGCTTGACCCGCTTCAGCAGATAGATGAACAATTTGATCTCATTGTTGCCAATATCATCCATGATGTACTCATCACAATGGCCGATGCTTTCAATACTCTTTTAACTCAGGGGGGAAATCTAATCCTGTCAGGTATCCTGCACGGTGAGCAGGAAAGAAATATCATCCGTGTATTTACAGATTGCGGCTTTATATTTGTAGAGAAAAAGCAGCAGGAGGAATGGGCATCTCTACACTTTACAATCCCCTAACCCTGTTCAGGAAGAAAAGCAGTTCACTGGATAAGTGCCTTATCAGAATATTTCTTTAAAAAAACAAGAAATTGTTCTGTAAGACACTAATTACCCATGGAAATACAATCATAATACA
>DQVD01000392.1 GCA_015661935.1 Desulfocapsa sulfexigens
CTCTTATTATTCTCTAAAGTAACGAACTAGAAACAACTCAATCAAAAATTGAAAAATCTGGTGGCAAAATTATCAAACCAATCTTTTCCTTCCCTGGCGGGCGCAGGTTTCATTTCACAGATCCCAATGGAAATGAATATGCGGTTTGGTCTGAGTAATATTCAAAATATCAACATCATATTATGAAAAAATCTCAAGACAAGAAAGTGCAAGGGCTAATCAATGATATTGAAATGTACGACTCCGATAAATATCAATTACTCATGAACCTACGTGATCTTGCCTTTCACCACCATCCGAAAACACAAGAACGAGTAATGTATGGTGGCATTATGTTTTCCCTTGTAAACGATTATGGGGGAATATTTGTAAGAAAAAATCATATTTCTTTTGAGTTTACAAGCGGTAATGAATTTCAAGATCCAGAGAAACTATTAGAAGGAAAGGGAAAGTTTCGCAGGCATCTAAAACTACGCTCACTTGAAGACATTGAAAATAAAAAAGTATCTTATTATATTCAACAAATCCAATAATTACAAATCCTAATGCATAACAATGCAATTCAAGGGACAAGCGGGTAGCACGGTTTTTCGGAGTTCATTCTTGCTACCAAACTCACAAGTTAATGCGAAGTCGGTTGCTGTAAATCCCGCTTGCCCAGATTGCGGCCGTTCTTAGTGCCTTACAGAACAATTTCTTATTTTTTTCAAAGAAAGCAAATCACTATAGTTTTAAACACTAATATTTCATTCGACAGACAGGGGGGGGAATGATCAGTTTATCCGTTACTCCTGATCTTTCAATAAAATACGCATTTCTTTAAGTTCGCGCTTTAAAGCATCAACCTCACTTTGCTTTGCAAGGTTCATCTTTTTCATAACTGACTCTACTTTTTCTTCAACCTGTTTTTGAAATTCAAGGCGGGATTCCTCAGAACGGGTAACCAGATCTTCTACTAACGATCGACCTTCCTGCTCTGTTATTTTTCCCTTTTCCACAAATTCTTTTGCAACTTCTTCGATTTTTTCTTTAGTGAGAGCTACAACACCAACTCCTGTTAATAGCGTTTTTTTTAGTAAATCGATCATAATTTCACTCCCGTGTCTTAGGCCCCGGAGATAAATAACCTGAACTTTCCAATTCGCACTTACACCACATCTTCTGTCGTTTTAATATTTTCACAATCCTCACATAGCCAGCTACGCTGCGGTTGTGAAAATACAAAAACGTCTGAATCTGCAGAACATTTGTGACTGTAAAATCACACGTTATTTATCACCGAATCCTTATTGAAAAAATTCATGGCAGTTTCAGCTGCCTCATCGAGGGTTCTACTATTCTGGACACTTGACGCCAAGTGATGTCCAAACATAAAATTACCACTGTAATAGTGGGTAAACTGTTTCAATCTTCCCAAACGACGTTCCGGTAAAAACCTATCCTTTAACAATTCGATAAAACGGAAATAAATATCTGGGATATTTATTTCAGGTATATCAGAAAAATGATAAACATCTTTTGCAATTTCTGCAAACAACCATGGCTTACAAACAGCACCTCTGCCAAGCATTAATCCGTTAGCTCCAGAACGTTCAAGGCATTTTTTTGCGTCAGAAACACTAAATATACCACCATTTGCCAATACAGGCACATTGACAGCCTGTTTTACGATTCCAATCCAATCCCAACGTGGACTACGACAAAACTTTTCGCCCTGTAATCGACCATGAACAGTCAACAAATTGATGCCCTCATCTTCCAGCATTCTACAGAAAGAGAGTAAAGCTTTTTTATCAAGCGTTTTTCCAAGACGTATTTTAGCGCTAATCGGAAGGTGAGTGGCGGCCCTTAAGGCAGCAACGGTTTTCCGTACACTGTCCAACGGCATAAAAGATCCTGCTCCTTGCTTTCGTAACGCTGGAGCCGGACATCCGAGGTTCAAATCAATTCCCTGAGCATTCAACAAGTGCAACCGTTCAACTGCTGGAACTATATCCTGACTGGGACCTACAAAAATCTGATAAAAAAATGGAGTCTCCTCTGGAGTTCGACAAAGAAAAGGTGAAACAATCTCATTTTCAATTGGAAGCCTCATTACTGAGAGCATTTCACTGAAAAACAATCCGACTCCACCAAGTTCAAGAATGAGAATACGAAGAGCAGAATGAGAAAGACCTACCATGGGAGCAAGAGCAAGCGGAGGCTGACATTCTAAAACCGGCAGGATTGTTTCTTTTCCCTTATACCCGGATCCTACAGATAAACGATTACAAGGTTTTCCTTCTTGAATTAATATACTAGTAGAAGTGTGCATAGTTAAATAAACAGTTCCTGGTTACTGTTTATTATATTCTTAACAAGGGTTTCCAACTATTTCCAACAACTCTTTTTGTTTTTTCTTCAACTTTGTCAGATCCTTAATTACTTCATGTTTACTAAATCTTACAAGGCTTTCAGTAGCACCGGGATAGCCCTGCTCCGCTGCAAGCCCAAACCACGCAAGAGCCATAAAATTTGATTGCTTAAACCTTTGCCATGTTCATAAAGTAAAGTGCCGCGAGAAAATTCTGAGCTGGGGCCAATCCTTATGTGCTGCACACTTGTACCAGCAGGCAGTTTTTTTAAAAATCTTTTTTAACTCTATTCCCGTATTCATACTTCAAGCCTAAATAGAAGCAGGCTGCTGCCACACCTCCCTTACCGGCTTTTTCCGACCAAAGTATCGACTTATCAGGTTACGTTCAACTGTATCAGCCCCATACTCATAAAGCAATGCTAAGGAACGAGGACGAAATAACTTCCTCATTTATGCATCCCATCTTCAGGCCATCTTTTATTGATCCAAAGATCAAAAAATCCTCACATAGGAAGCTATGCTGCGGTTTTTTAGCTCGTCCGATCAATAAAATATAACCTAACCCTGTTCAGGAAGAAAGGCTGTTCACTGGATAAGTGCCTTATCAGAAAATTTCTTTGAAAAAAAA
>DQVD01000177.1 GCA_015661935.1 Desulfocapsa sulfexigens
TCCCCTAAAAGTCAGAATTAAAAATGATGTCACTTTTTCGGAAGAAACCGGTAAAATCACGGCAACTAAAGATGGTGTCCTTACCGTTGTCAATAATTGCGAAATCAATGTCTGTTCCATACAGAAAATACATGGAGATATTGATTATAATACCGGGAATATATATTCTAAACACTGCGTCATTATCCATGGTGCTGTACAACCAGGATTCAAAGTCATTAGTAGTGGTGATCTTGAAATCAAAAAAGAAGTTATGTCTGCTACTCTTTCAAGTGACGCTAACATCCTAATTAAAGGTGGTATTACCGGAAAAAAAACAATCATTAAAGCCTTGGGTGATGTCGATTTCAGATTTATTGAACAGGGCCGTATAAACTCAGGTGGTAATGTCATTGTCCGCAAACAATCGTACTACAGTGATATTCTGGCTAAAGGAGATATCAGGTGTAAGGGTGGCACCACCATTATTGGAGGTGATATTGTGGCAGGCGGCCATCTCACAGTTGACAATGTTGGTTCTCTCACTGGGGAACCCACACTGCTTGCTGCAGGTGTGGATTTTGAGCGTTTAAGTATACAGAGCGAACTCTCTCAACAACTCATTCAACAGAAAAATGACATTATACAGTGGCTGCAGCGTTATAGCGGAAGTGCCAAATCAAAAAAAATACGGCATATGGAAGCACTGGTTGATGAAACCAAATTAAAGCTTCTTAAATTAAACCTTATTCCCGGAACAGGACTCTATTCCAGAGTAGGTGACTCAAAAGATGAGCCGATTGAAGAAGAAACCAAAGATAATGACGAGATAAAAGAGTGTCAGATTGAAAAAATCTTCATGGATCTTCAAGGTACCATTTTTGCTGGTACTGAGCTTAGAATTGGTAACTGCAAGTTACTGGTAAAAAACACTATCTCCAAACGACGAGTCAGGCTCGACAAGAGTTTAAAGCAAATTATCGCCACCCCGTTACGATAGTGGCAGCATAAAATGAAGCTACTCCACACCTCCGACTGGCATCTTGGCCATAAACTCTACGGCAGACAACGCTATGAAGAGTTTGCAAACTTTCTTCAATGGCTGGAAAAATGTATCGAAAAGCATGGTGTGGAAACACTCATTGTTGCCGGGGATATCTTTGACAGCCAGACACCGTCAAACAGAAGCCTGGCAATGTATTATGGCTTTCTCTCACGAATTTCACATTCCTGCTGTCGCCATATTATCATCATTGGTGGCAACCACGATTCACCAACACTGCTAAACGCTCCCCGAGAGCTGCTCCATTTTCTAAATATTCATGTTGTTGGTAGTGTCCCCGTAAACATTGAAGATGAACTTATTGTTCTTCATGACAAAAACCATGATCCGGAAGCCTTGATTCTTGCGATTCCCTATCTTCGCGATAAAGATATCAGATCATCAACATCTCAGGAAACTCCAGATGATAAACATATAAAAATGCTTCAGGGAATCCGTGATCATTATTCTACACTCGTAAAACTGGCACGTGAAAAACAGAAACAGATCAACAAAAAAATCCCTTTAATTGCTACTGGACATCTTTTTTGCCAGGGAGGAGTAACCGGACAAGGCGATGGGGTACGCGAACTTTACGTAGGAACATTGGTGCGAGTTGGTCTTGACTGCTTTCCAAATGAAATTGACTATCTGGCACTTGGTCATCTTCACCTTCCACAACTGGTTGCAAAGCAGGAGAACAGACGTTACTCCGGCTCTCCACTTACCATGAATTTTTCAGAAGCTTGTGAACAAAAAGCGGTTCTCCTGGTTGAGATTTCAGAAGAGGTGAATGTTCAGGAGATTCCAGTGCCATGCTTCCAGCAACTTCAAACTATTTCCGGCGATCTTGAATATATACTTCAGACTATTGAAAACCTTGGGGGTAAAAAGCAATCAATACTTCTTGAAATTCACTACAAAGGCGAAACACTAATTGATGATCTGCAGGAACAGATTATTTCTGCTGTGGAAGAAACGGAACTTGAAGTTCTTCGGATAAGCAACAAACGCATCTATAACTATACTCTACGACAAACTTCAGAAATCAAAACGCTTGACGAATTGAGCCCGCACCAGGTCTTTCAACAATGTCTTGATCTCAGTGAAATCCCCTATGAACAACAGCAGGAAATGACTCTTGATTTCAAGACTGCCCTCAGTGCCCTGAGCCATTCTGAGGAAAAGGCATAGGAGATGAAAATCTTGCGGATTCGTTTTCAGAACCTTAACTCTCTTATTGGAATATGGGATATTGATTTCACCGACCCCGCCTATATTGAACACAGCCTCTTTGCCATCACCGGCCCGACTGGTGCCGGCAAGACCACACTACTCGATGCAATTTGTCTGGCATTATATGGTACGACCCCACGCCTGGGAAAAATCACAAAAAAATCAAATGAAATCATGAGCCGCCACACCGGTCTCTGTTTTGCTGAAGTTGAGCTCTCAACGACAAAAGGAACTTTTCGCTGTCACTGGTCTCAGCACCGTTCCCGCCAAAAACCAAACGGTGAATTGCAACAGCCTAAACATGAAATTGCTGATGCATTGAGCGACACCATCCTTGAAAGCAGAATACGAAATGTGGCAAGTAAGGTTGAAGAAGTCACAGGAATGGACTTTGATCGCTTCACCCGCTCGACTCTTCTTGCCCAGGGTGGTTTTGCAGCATTCCTTCAGGCATCTGCCAATGAGCGGGCCCCGATTCTTGAACAGATTACAGGTACTGAAATATACTCCCAACTGTCGATGAAGGTACATGAGATCCTGGGCCTGGAGCAGCAGAAACTCAATGGTGTTGAGCAGAGTCTCGCCCATATTAATCTTCTGACGCCGGAAGCTGAAGAAGAGCTAAGCGTTGCCATATCTGAAGCAGAAAAAGAAGGGGCACTTTATAAAACAGAGATCAAAAACCTGCAAACACTGCAGGCCTGGCTTGAAACGATAAGCAGGCTCACAGCTGAAAAGAATACGTATATGCAAAAGCTTGTTTTTCTAGAAGAAGAAACGAAAGAACAGCAAGATGAGCTTGACGCATTGCGGCCAGCTCTTGCAGCAAAGTCCATAGAGCCTCTTTACAGGGAACTTGAGAGTTTCCTGGAAAGTGAAAAAAATGCTTTAAAGGAATACTCCACACTCGATAAGCAACATTGTGACCTTAAACGTAAACTGAAAGCAACGAAAAGCCAGTCAGAAACCGCTGGGAAAGTACTACTTCAAACAGAAAAATCCAGGAAAACCGGGTTGCTGATAATCAGAACTGTTCAGGAACTGGATCACACAATTCTTGCAGAAAAAACCAATCTTAAGGAGCAGACAGAGAAGCTTTCTGCAAAGCGATTCACTCAACAAAAAGAAGAAGCAGTACTTAATACTCTTAAGCAAGATCTTCTCCAAAAACAGGAAAGCTTAAAACTACTGCAGAACTTTTTCCGGGAACGAGCCTGTGATTCACAACTAA
>DQVD01000221.1 GCA_015661935.1 Desulfocapsa sulfexigens
ATAACTTTTCCATAACATTATCTTAATAAACACCTTGTATTTTGCCCGAATTAACTAATTACAGGAAAAACGTATCACAGAATAAAAAAAAACTGTGACACGAATTCCTGCAAGAAAATATACGGAGGGTAAGTGTTGGATATTGATGAGACAAAAGATTTTGTTATTGATGTGAAAGGACTTGATAAATCGTTTGGCAATAACAAGGTCCTGCATGATATAAACTTCAGGGTTCGTGCCGGGGAAATGGTTGGTCTCATTGGAGCATCCGGTTCCGGTAAATCTACCCTTCTCCGGCTGATAGGTGGACTAGATACCATGGATCAGTCTAGCCAGTATATCAAAGTCCTTGGAAAATTGACCCAGACAACCAATGGGCTGACTCCTCATCAACACCAGATACGACGCAAAATCGGTATGATCTTCCAACAGTTTAATCTGGTTGGACGTCTTTCCCTGCTCACCAATGTTTTGATTGGTCGTCTTGCCCATAATTCTACCTGGCGCGGCTGGTTGAATATCTTCCCTAAAGCAGAAAAAATCAAGGCTCTTGAAGCCCTAGAGCGCGTCCATATGATTGACTTTGCCCATCAGCGGGCATCAACTCTTTCCGGCGGTCAGCAGCAACGGGGTGCTATAGCCAGGGCAATTACCCAAGAGGCAAAAATTATTCTTGCTGATGAACCGATTGCCTCCCTCGATCCGGCTTCATCAGAGCGGGTGATGGATCTTCTCGCTGAAATAAACAGCAGGGATAAAAATACGGTTGTGGTTTCACTCCATCAATTTGAGGTGGCTGCCAAGCGTTGTTCCAGGATTGTTGCTCTTAAAAATGGCAGAATTGTGTATGACGGATCGTCTGCTGCACTCAACCAGGAGAAATTGACAGAGTTGTATGGAGTTGCATCGAGCCGTGAAGACAATAAAGAAATGCTAAAAATGGCGGCCTAAAAACAAAAAAGAGTACCTGGTGAACAGGTACAAAAATAAGTGATACCAGTCACAAAAAACACAAAAAAGGAGAATAAGATGTTATCAGGGAACATTGTAAAAAGCGCTTGCATGGGTATTGCTCTCGCTGTGCTGACCAGTAGTAATGTTGCTTTGGCTGCAATGCCGAAAAAACTCAACTTTGGAATAATCTCAACTGAATCTGCTTCTGCTCTCGAAAGTAATTTTAGTCCATTCTTAAAGGATATGGAAAAATTCGTGGGTATTCCAATCAAAGCCTATTTTGCTTCTGATTATGCTGGAGTAATCGAAGGAATGCGGTTTAAAAAAGTTGATTTGGCATGGTTTGGAAATAAATCTGCAATCGAAGCAGTAGACCGGGCCGGTGGTGAGGTGTTTGCACAGACCATTAAGGATGACGGATCAAAAGGATACTACTCCCTTTTAATTACCCATAAAGATTCAGACTTAAACTCCCTTGAAGATGTTCTTAAATGCGATAAAACCAAAACTTTTGGTAATGGTGATCCTAATTCAACCTCAGGTTATGCCATTCCCGGTTATTATGTATGGGCGCTTAACGACAAAAATCCGGAAGACTGTTTCAAGCGAGTGGTCAGTTCCAATCATGAAGGGAATGCCATTGCCGTTGCTACTAAAAATGTTGATGTAGCAACGAACAACACTGAATCCATTTACGCCCGTCTTGGCAAGACCAAACCCGAAATGGCTGCCCAGATCAAAGAAATTTGGCGTTCACCGCTTATTCCTTCAGATCCGATGGTTTGGCGCAAAGATCTGCCCCAGGAGTTAAAAGAAAAATTGCTTTACTTCTTTATTCAATATGGCCGCTTTGGAGCTATGGATAAGGTGGAACGTGAGCGAAAGGTATTAGCAAATCTCTCTGATGGTTGGGGACCGTTTCTCGCTTCTTCCGATGCTCAGCTTATAGATGTTCGTAGAATTGAAGCTTTCAAAAAGAAACTGAAAGCTGAAAAGAAAGGGGACACAGCAGGGGTTAAAGAAGCCGAATCTGATCTTGCCCAGCTTGAAAAAATGCAAAAAGTTATCGGTAAGTCCGGTTATTGATTTTTCATTCCTGCCAAGTTGTAGTCCATACTATCCCGGCATTGTAAACATTATTTGCAGTGCCGGGTTTTTTTATCCTGTTTTTACAGGTTAATGAGTGCCTTACAGAACAATTTCTTGTTTTTTTCAAAGAAATTTCTGATAAGGCACTTATCCAGTGAACTGCCTTTCTTCCTGAACAGGGTTAGATGAGCTTTCCTACAAATAAACCGTAAGAAGAAACAATGAAAGACGCACAAACACAACAGATATCCCCAGCAGTAAGCAGACAGCTTTCCCCCCGTTGGCAACAGATGTTTTACAGAGCAGCAGCAGCATTATTTCTAGCTGTCATTTTAGGCATAGCCTATTATCCGGCAGAAATAAACAACTGGACAATGCTCTTTGCGGATTCAGGTAATATGCTGATTTATTTCAAAGATTTCCTCCATCCTGATTTTAGCGACTTGGCAATATTCATCAAAAAAATGCTTGAAACCGTATACATGGCTGTATGGGGAACTTTCCTTTCAGTTCTCTTCGGTATTGGTTTTGCTTTGCTCTCTTCACAAAACATTGCTCCTCCCTGGGTGGTTTTTCCTGCCCGTAGGCTTATGGATGCAACTAGAGCAATTAATGAACTTGTCTTTGCCATTCTCTTTGTTGCTGCTGTGGGCCTGGGGCCCCTTGCCGGAGTAATGGCGTTGTTCATCCATAATATGGGGATTATCTCCAAGCTTTTTTCAGAAGCGGTTGAAGCCATTGATAACCGTCCGGTTGAGGGGATTCATTCCACTGGAGCCGGTCATATTCATAAAATCCTTTATGGGGTTATCCCTCAAGTCATACCACTCTGGGCAAGTCTTACCCTGTATCGATTTGAAACTAATGTTCGCTCAGCCACAGTTCTTGGAATTGTAGGTGCAGGTGGGATAGGATTTGTCTTTTATGAATCATTTCGTTCCTTTCAGTATGATAAAGCCTCGGCAATAATCATTGTTATGGTGATAACCGTCAGCCTGATTGACATGCTTTCATCAAGGTTGAGAAATTTACTACTGTAGGGAAAATCAACAAAAGTATATAAATACAACCAGTTAACCGAAAGGAACAAAACTGAATCAGACAACTATTCTTTGTTCACAGAGAGTACTTATAGAAGATATTATTTGTCCCGCAGATCTGGTGATTCCCGGTGGCTAAATTGGAGACATAATCCCACATGGCAGTCATGCGAATGTTCTTGATTTTGGCGATCTTTTGATTACACCCG
>DQVD01000328.1 GCA_015661935.1 Desulfocapsa sulfexigens
CCCACAACACATGAGACTGTGATTTCCATTCCTTCATAGATTTCCTCCTGAGATCCCTCAGGGACTTCCCTGGGAGAACCTAGCACAGTATGTTATCTCGCCGGAACGGTAAAACCTATTGGGGGCGCTCGGGCAAAGCCCGAGGTTTAATTAAAAGCAATTACTACAGTGAAAAAGGACATGAAAAAAAGAAATCATATGGTCTGCGGGTAATTTTTCTTTTTTTTACTCCCACATACTTTCTTTTTTCACTTCACTGCAGCGTCCCATAAATCCCTGGGCCCATTCGGGTGTTCCCAAAGCGTGAATATGGGTGTAAAGCGCCAGAACATTGTTCATTACCAGTCCTTCACGCCCTTCAGAAAAACCAACTCCCCTTCTCATCTTAAATACCAGATCTTCTGATTTGCCCGACCATTCAAGAATTGTTGAATAGCGGAATTCATGTCCTTTGATTTCAGCACCTCTTTCATAAAAAGGGTTCTGTTTATCCACCTCAAATATTGAATAACCATGAGCTTGAGGTTTGTTGGACATACCAAAACGAATTGGAAAAACACCCGCAAGAGGATATACTTCGCCATCAAGTTCTATCGATTCACCGAGATATATAAGCCCACCACACTCGGCATAGATTGGCAAACCTCTCTCTGCAGCAGCTTTTACTGAATTACGAAAAGAGATGTTTGCAGCAAGTGCCTTGGCACTTGTCTCAGGAAAACCTCCACCAATATATAAGCCATCAAGCTCTGGAAGAATCTCTTCCTCCATGGCATTAATAGCAATCAGCTCAGCCCCGGTCTGTTCAAGAGTCTCAAGATTCTCGGAATAATAAAACTGAAAGGCTGTGTCCATAAGTACACCAATGCGAAGCTTTTTTTCATTTTCCGGTTCCTGCTTTTCAGCAATAACTTTTCTTTCACCAATCGGAGCCATTATTTCCTGGATCCGATCAAGATCAAGATGTTCAGTTGCTGTTTCAGCCAGTAATTGCATGGCCTCATCACTCCCCTCATATTCCTGGTGAGGAGTAACCCCCAGATGCCGCATCGGAAAGATATCACGCTTCATTCTTGGTACGGAACCAAGAACAGGAAGTCCTGTATATTTCTCAACAGCCTGGGTTACGATGGAATGATGCCGTTTTGTTCCTATCTGGTTTAAAACCACGCCGCGAATATCTATTCGTTCATCAAGCTTTAGACAGCCAAGTACCATGGCTGCTACAGTTCGTGTGGTCTTGGTGCAGTTCACTACCAATAGGATCGGGAGATTAAGAGAAAGAGAGAGTTCTGCAGTGGAATATCCACCTTCGATGTTTACACCATCGTACAAACCACGGTTTCCTTCCAGAATCACTAAATCAGCACCTTCAGTATGGGCAAGAAATGAAGCCTTTATAACTTCTGTGCTCATTAAGAAAGGATCAGGATTGTAACAATTTCTCCCCGCCGCGAGTCTCATCCAACCAGCATCAATATAATCAGGCCCCTTTTTAAATGGGACAACAATCTTCCCCTGACTTGCAAAAGCAGCCGTTAAACCGACAGAAACTACACTCTTTCCTGATCCGCCGGAAAGTCCTGCTACTATTATTCCCTTTGTCATACTCTTCTATTTTTATTTTGGTTTGTAATCAGTGCGTTAATGTTCAATCTTACCGTGTAATGCCCAGGCCTTAGTGTAAAGGTCATTCAAACGATTTTCCAAAATCATTCTATACTTTTCAATTTCATCAGATTGAATTTTTTGTGGAACAAAAAGTGGTTCACCATAAAAAAAATCGATCTTTGAAAAAGGCAAAGGCAAAGCAGTTCCATCCCATGAGTCAAAACGCTTGTATCTATTACACGACCATAGCATGGGAAGAACCGGTGCGCCTGTACGCGAAGCCAGCACGATACTACCCGCCTGGACAACACGGGCTGGACCTTGTGAACCATCGGCAACTATGGCAGCATTTTGCCCTGCACGCATATAACGAATCAAGCTCTTAATAGCCTGCAACCCACCCTTCTTGCGCGACCCTCGAACAGTTGCATGTCCCATTTTATTGGCTACTCTGCTGATATATTCCCCATCTTTACTACCACTAACCATGGCCACTGCGTCATCTTTACGCATAAAATAGAAAATAAACAAAATAGTATAATGCCAGAAACTTGCTACTGCGGGAGCCAGGCGGGCATCTATCTGATCCCGGTATATTTGACCATGAGTTTGTATTCGGCAAGTGAAAAACCAAATACAAGTCAGCCATACAAAAATAAATGGCACCACACGCAATGACACCCTATACCAAAAACCATCTTTCATCCTATTTCAATCTCCAGTTTACGAAGTGCCTTAATTCTATCGCGAAGTGCTGCCGCTTCTTCAAATGCGAGTTCCCTGGCAGCTGTCTGCATTTCAATTTCCAGTTTCTTGATTTCTTTTTCAAGCTCGCCCATACTATAATAAACGGGAAGCTCTTCCGCAGCAGTTAATAATCCATTGCCATGAGTATCAGCAGCCTGATAGCCACTGGCTTTAAGATGTTTCTGTATGGTATCTTTAATGGCGGATCGAATGGTCTTCGGTATGATCCCATGTTCAGCATTATAAGCTTTCTGTATCGCACGACGCCGATCTGTTTCTTCTATGGCACGTTCCATGGAACCGGTCATATCGTCAGCGTATAAAATAACCAGACCTTCTGCATTACGCGCTGCCCTGCCACAGGTTTGAATAAGAGATCGTTCTGAACGTAGGAAACCTTCTTTATCCGCATCTAATATAGCAACCAGAGAAACTTCTGGGATATCAAGACCTTCCCGTAAAAGATTAATACCAACCAGAACATTATAATCACCTTTACGCAGATCTCTGATCAGTTCGATCCTTTCCAGAGTTTTAATATCTGAATGGAGATAGCGAACCTGAACGCCAAGCTTTTCATAATAATCAGTCAGATCTTCTGACATTCGTTTTGTCAGAGTGGTGACAAGAACAGCTTCATTTTTTTCGGTGCGCAGTCTGATTTCCTCTAAAAGATCATCAACCTGGTTTGAGGCCGGTCGAACCTCAATCCTTGGATCAAGAAGCCCTGTAGGCCTGATAATCTGATCAACAAGCCGCCCTTCCGCCTCGTCAATTTCAAAGCTTCCTGGAGTTGCAGAGACATAAACGATCTGGTTGATTCGTTCCTGAAACTCCTCAAACCGCAGAGGTCGGTTATCGAGCGCAGAAGGGAGACGAAAGCCATAATGAACCAGGGTCTTCTTACGGGATCTGTCTCCATTATACATTCCATTTAACTGGGGAACCCCGATATGAGATTCATCTATGATAAGAAGATAATCTTCTTCAAAATAATCGAGCAAATTCGGGGGCGCCACGCCCGGTTCTTTTCCGGTGAGATGTCTTGAATAATTTTCAATCCCATTGCAATAACCAAGTTCCTGAATCATTTCTAAATCAAACATGGTCTTTTGCTCAAGACGCTGTAATTCCACCAGCCTGTTTTCAGCATGAAAGTATTCGAGTCGTTCTTTTAGTTCAATTTTAATTGTTTCCACTGCTGTTTGCAGTCTTTCTTTGGAAGTAACAAAGTGACTACCAGGAAAAACAGTATATTGCTCTAAACGTTCGAGTACGACCCCACGAAGAGGATCAATAATGGCGATTGACTCAACGGTATCACCAAAGAATTCCAGACGAATAGCCCGTTCTTCTTCATGAACCGGAAAGATATCAATCACATCACCACGAACCCTGAATGTTCCACGATGAAAGGATACATCGTTTCGTTCATAAAGCATAAAAACCAATCGCCTCTGAACCTGTTCCGGCGCAAATTCCTCATCAGTTCGAAGAAAAAGATGCATGTTTTTGTACTCTTCCGGCGAACCAAGGCCATAAATACAGGAAACAGATGCAACAATGATCACATCGCGCCTGGTCAACAGGGAGCGCGTTGCAGAATGACGCATTTTATCAATGGCATCATTGATTGCAGAATCTTTTTCTATATAGGTATCAGAAGAAGGAATATATGCTTCCGGCTGATAATAATCGTAATAGGAAACAAAATATTCAACAGCATTATGAGGAAAAAGTTCTTTAAATTCGGAGAACAGCTGTGCGGCAAGGGTTTTATTAGGTGCAATAATCAGGGTCGGTCGCTGTACCTTTGCAATAACAGACGCCATCGTAAAGGTTTTACCGGAGCCTGTAACACCGAGCAGAACCTGGCTTTTTGCGCCGGATTCTATTCCACGGGCAATGGTAGCAATGGCTTCAGGCTGATCTCCTGAGGCGTCAAAAGGTGCAATGAGTTCGAAGGGGGTATCCATGTATTTGCACTTACCCTATTTCCATGAATCTAGCAAATAAAGACATTAATAAAAACTTTGACATTCAGATAATAATTTTGCTATTATTAAAACATAGGTCGTAATATTGCTCTGTTAGCAAATAATATGAATCGGGGTTAAGAACAGTGGAAAAGGTTTCTGTAGTTATAATTGATGATCATCCTGTTATTCGTCACGGAGTTACTTCCGTCTTAAA
>DQVD01000164.1 GCA_015661935.1 Desulfocapsa sulfexigens
AACCAGGTAAAAATTTTCCAACAGGAAAAAGATGTCCTTCTCAATACTGCCGTTACTGAGCTTGAGGAACGGAGCAGCTTGATTGAACGTATCATCTGCAATATCGGGATAGATATTAAGGACATTCCGAGAACCAGCAATAACAATAATTCAGGTGGCCCTTTTCTCGCCCCTAAAGACAACATCGACCAAGAACTCCTTTTTCGTTCTGATTACTACATGGAAACAATGCATTTCCTTCCATTGGGACGCCCTGTACCCGGTGATGTCACTTCCCGGTTTGGTCATCGCACCGATCCCGTTAATGGGAAAAAAGGATTTCATTCCGGTGTTGACCTGGGAGGCCGCTATGGTCAGAAAATACTGGCGACAGCCGATGGGATTGTTACGAAATCCCTTATTAACGGGGGTTATGGTCATTACGTTGAAATAAGCCATGGTAATGGATATACCACTAAATTTGCCCATATGAAGAAACGTCTTGTCAAACGAGGAGAAAAGGTCAAACGAGGCCAGGCCATTGGAACTATGGGTAGCAGCGGTCGTTCCACCGGTCCCCACCTTCACTACGAAATCTGCCTCAACAAAAAGCCACTAAACCCTGCTAGATTTATGCGGGTTGACAAGCTGGTTCTTCCCTCCATCATAAAACTTCGTGCGACAAAAAACCTGAAAATTAAACACAAGCAAGTTGCCATGAATACATCTTCTACACCTGCGGCCCTGGAGAACTAAGATATGTCTCTATTCAACAAAAAAGATAGCTTTGACCAGGAAAGTAAGAAGGCTGAAAAAGAAGCCATTGCTTCAATTATCGACACCAAAATGGCCATAAAGGGAGAACTGCTCTTTGAAGGAAAAGCCAGAATTGATGGCACAGTTGAGGGGAACATTAAAGGGGAACACCTTATCCTGAGTGAGGGGGGAAAAATAATTGGCGATGTGCAGGTATCAACATTTGTCTGCCATGGCACCCTTGAAGGAAATATCAAATCCAGTATGCTCACTGCCCGAAAAACAAGCCATATCCATGGACGTATCGAAAGTAACAGTCTCAATGTAGAACCCGGTGCAAGACTGGACGGAGAAATGAAGGTAGCAACTCAAGACCTTCACCTGGTAGGTGATAAGCCAGGCAACACAGTTAATAACAGCCAAACGGCCAACGGCTGATTAACTTAGGCAGTAAGTAAAAATAACTTGTACATCTTACTTGCCTTTTTCTCCCTGTTCTGTGTCGCTTCGTCAGTTACATAATACATTATGCGCCTTCCTCGCTCCTTGAACAGGAAGAAAGATTCTGCGCAATATGCACAAGTTATTTTTACTTACCGCCTTATTTATGCAACCAAACGACCTGCCAACTCCTGTCAATCGAATCACCTGCCCCGAATGCGGCAACGATAAAGAATTCTATGAAATTGCAGGAAATGCTATCATCACCACTCTATACACTCAAAATGATGATGGCAGTTTCACACCTGAGGAAGATACTTCACAGATACTAGGGGATATAAAACTCATCTGTGGACAGTGCCAAAAAGATCTTTCAATGTACCATCAACGATTTTCGGAAATGCTCTTTTGATGAAGCGTAAGCGTTCACCAACGCCTCATATTCGTCCGTTTGAGCCTGCTCACATATAACTCTACATATTATTATGGTA
The DNA here is from genome assembly GCA_015661935.1 of Desulfocapsa sulfexigens. GTDB lineage: Bacteria > Desulfobacterota > Desulfobulbia > Desulfobulbales > Desulfocapsaceae > Desulfocapsa > Desulfocapsa sulfexigens_A. The sequence goes on from DQVD01000164.1 coordinate 1,668, forward strand.
CGCAGTCCCAAACGAACGAATATGTAACACTGGTAAACGCTTACAATGCAAATGTTACTTTAAATCCTGATGCCGGTGAACGGTTACGATGAAGCCTGCCCGTGTAATCACAAAAAACAGCGAACTCCCCGAACTCTTTGCTACACTTACCGCAGGAGATATCATTGCCTGCAGACTTCGCCTTAAATATGATGAAGAACATTTACTTCTCGATCTTGTTGAACGTGGAGTACAGCTGATTCCTTCTGCTACCTCACAACTTGCCAGCCGTTCCAAAACCTTTCAAGCCCGCTTATTAGCTCCTTATATGATCCCTCACACGGTGGTCATATACGATATCCATGGCTTACTCGACACGGTTTCACTCTTTGGTCATCATCGTGTAGGGGAAGTTGTGTTGAAACATGATCGTAAAAATGCAGGACTCGGTATTCACCTGTATAGAGATATTGAAGATGTCTACAATCAGGCTGCAAATGACACTATTCCATACCCTTTTGTTATTCAGCCTTTTGTAGCTGATAGTCGTGATATTCGAGTTATTATCCTTGACGATTACATTGAGGCCTATGAACGACGAAATCCTGATAACTTCCGCAACAATCTTCACTGCGGCGGCGATGCTGAAGTGTTCCAACTGAATCCAACACAGCTTGCCCTCTGTAATACAATCATGAAACGTGCTTCATTTCCCTATGCACACCTGGATCTGATGATTACTGAAAAAAAGGAGGTGTATCTTGCGGAAATAAATTTACGAGGCGGAATTCGTGGAGCTACCATTGATCCCGGCAGTTATCAAAAGAAGGTTAAAACGATAGAGGATAAACTCCTTCAAGAAAAATTGTAGCCATACATAAGCCATAGGTAGCCGTTCATGGCTTGGATCAATCTGGCTCTGTAAGGAACGGGGACGAAATAACTTCCCCATTTATGCAACCCGGCTTCAGGCCATATTGGCTCAATCTGAATAACGAAAAATCCTCACATAGGTTAGCTATACTGCGGTTTTTAGTTTTCCGGATTGAGCCAATATAACCTAACCCTGTCCA
>DQVD01000315.1 GCA_015661935.1 Desulfocapsa sulfexigens
AATGCTGATTTGACCATTGGATTCATAAAAGACCTCATTTTGGGAAAACGCGGTAGAGTAGATTTGAAAAAATAGTTCGTATCTCCATTTAGTGCCTAGCTCCATAAAAGCAGCAATAAAAAACAAGCTACCCTGGATTTAATATTATATCAAAATGTTACAAATACCCACAAGGGTCTTATCCGATAAATAAATTTATAGCAACATTTCTGTTGCAGCTCGAAGCAAAGTTGGGTTGCGGGTATCCCACATCAGTTACATTCTAGTCGCATAAGAAGAGACGTCAAGAAATTTTCACCTGATTTACAACCTGCACAAATATCTCTTGCCTCGACTTGGTGTTCATGGTAACGGTTTTTATTTGTGACTATCCGGAGGAGTATCATATCCTCAATTCCGTCATTCCTGTGGAGGCAGGAGGTAAATGATGGTAGGAGACGCCGATTCGGAACATTTTAAAATAATCTGATTCCCACCTCCGCGGGAATGACGAAAATTAATATAATACTCATGTCTAATACCCCTATCCTTAAAATGCAGAATATCCATAAACGCTTTGGTGATCTTGAAGTTCTGCGTGGTATTTCCCTTGAGGCCTATTCCGGGGATGTTATTTCAATGATTGGTTCATCCGGGTCTGGAAAATCAACTTTCTTAAGATGTATTAACCTGCTTGAAATGCCCGATCAGGGAGAAATTATTCTTGATGGCGACCCCATTCAATTTAAAACAGATAAAAATGATACGCGCAGTGCCGCCAATACAGGACAGGTACAGAACCTTCGATCCCGGATTACCATGGTGTTCCAGCAGTTTAATCTCTGGTCCCATTTGACCATTCTCGAAAACGTCACTGAAGCACCGATTCGTGTCCAGAAGCTGTCCAGGCCGGAAGCTAATGATCTGGGCATGGCTTTTTTGGAGAAAGTCGGGATCGCAGATAAGGCGGATACGTATCCCGGGTTTATGTCAGGCGGGCAACAGCAGCGTGCTGCAATTGCCAGGGCTTTGGCAATGCAGCCGGAAGCAATCTTATTTGATGAACCGACTTCGGCTCTGGATCCAGAACTTGTGGAAGAGGTTCTTGTTGTTATTCGACGTTTGGCGGAAGAAGGAACAACCATGATCGTGGTCACCCATGAGATGAGTTTTGCACGGGATGTTTCCAATAAAGCCTTATTTCTACATCAGGGAAAGATTGAAGAAGAAGGGGATCCGGCTGAATTGTTTTCTTCACCAAAATCATCAAGGTTACAACAATTTTTATCCAGCGCAATGGCGTAGCCTCATCGCTTGTCGCAGGTATTTTATTTTATTATTTGAGGCCCTGGGAGAGAGTTATGAAAAGATTAGTATTATCTGCAGTTCTGGCTGTATCGATGCTGGCAGCGCCTGTAATGGCATCGGACACTATTAGACTTGGCACCGAAGGAGCTTATGCGCCGTACAATTATTTTGACGACAGTGGCAAGATAGCGGGCTACGAGATTGATCTTGGAAATGCCATCTGTAAAAAGGCAGGTTTAACATGTGAATGGGTTGTAAATGAGTGGGATTCAATTATTCCAAATCTGATCGCAGGAAACTACGATGGGATTATGGCAGGTATGTCCATTACAGATGAACGCAAAAAAACAATTAATTTTAGCGATGAATATTATCCTGTAGCACCCTCTCTTTATGCAGCGGCAGCCGGTCATAAGGTTGATTTATCCGCATTAAAAGGAAAGAAAATTGGTGTCCAGGGTGCAACGGTTCAGGCAGCCTTTGCTGAACAGCACTACGCAGCAGATAATACAATCTTATCTTTTGAAACCTTTGATCAATCGGTTGCTGACTTAATGGCTGGTAATATTGATGTCCTGCTTGCCGATGGTGATCCGCTGACATCCGTTGTTGAAGGGTCAAAGGGAGCCCTGGTATTTGTAGGGGATGGTGTAGCCATTGGTGGTGGAGTTGCTATCGGACTGCGTAAGAAAGATGTTGAGCTGGCTAAAAAACTGAACAGTGCGCTTGCTGCACTCAAAAGTGATGGTACAGTCGATAAATTGATCAAAAAGTATTTTGAAAAAGGTCCTTTTTATTCAAAATAATAGTTTTAAAAAGCCCGTCTTTTGTGCGGGCTTTTTATTTCTATTTCCTACGCTCCCCTAACATGTCAGTTTCTATTCAATATGCTTGAATCGGTCATTACCCAAATCACCCAATGGCTCGGTGAAGATGCAGGAGCATCGCTTGCCTATATCACCAACGGGAAGCATATGGCCTGGTATGCAAGTGTTCGTTATACACTGATTGCAGCCGTAGGCGGAGCTGTGTGTGCCGTATTGTTTGGTTTGACAGGGGCTGCCTTAAAACAATCATCTTTTTTGCCTTTTAAATGGATTGGTGATTTTTACACCACCATTGTGCGCGGTGTGCCCGATGTGCTTTTCATTTTATTTTTCCCTCTTGCATTCGAGAAAACCGTAGAATTTGTCCTGGCACGCTTTACGTGTAGTTCAGAGAGTCTTGCGGTGGCAACAGGATGGCCTCCGTGTGATGCTGCACAGTGGTATTTACGCACCGGTGATTATCTCACCATGGCATGTGTTTCTTTAGGGATAGTGTATGGGGCCTTTGCAGCCAATGTTATTCATGGTGCCATGCAGGCCGTCCCCAAGGGGCAGCTTGAGGCGGCTTCGGCGTATGGTTTTACGCCCAAACAGGTCTTTTGGCGTTTTAGAGTGCGCCAGATGTGGATATATGCCCTGCCGGGATTATCAAATGTATGGATGCTGCTTCTCAAGGCAACGTCACTCTTATCACTGTTACAGATTGCAGATATTGTACAATGGGCAGGCAGACTTGGGTCTGCGAATTATTTTCCAGGAGTGGGATTGGTTCACCCGGACTGGCGTTGGAAATATTATTTTGTTCTGTTTCTGTTTTTTATCTTGATGACTATGCTGTCGGAGAGGTTTTTTGAAATGCTTCAACGTCGTGCCAGTCGTGGCATGGCCCTGGTGGAGTCCAACTGATGTTTGAAACTCTCCAGCAAACAGCTTTTGTGCAGGACATCATTATCCTTGCTAAACCAGCTCTGTTTAATCTTTACTTTGCTCTGGCTTCCATCCCCATGGGGTTCCCTTTTGCTGTTTTGCTGGCAATCGGTAAAGCCAGCCCGAACAGATTGTTTTCTTTGGTGTCACGAGGATATATCTACGCCTTTCGTGGTTCGCCGCTGTTTATCCAGTTTTTCATGTGTTACTCTATTATGTTGGCCTTAAACCAATCAGTGTGGAAGCCATTAGGGATTAATCATATTATGTTACACCCCTTATTTTTAGGACCATTTGTATTGGTCTTAAACACCAGTGCCTACGCCGCTGAAATATTTTACGGGGCGTTAAAAACAGTACCTAAGGGTGAGGTTGAAGCAGCCCAAGCCTATGGTATGAGCCGCTGGAATGTTTTTCGTATTGTTACCTGGCCGAATATGCTTCGTCTGGCATGGCCTGCTTATACCAATGAAATGGTGTTTCTATTTCACGCTACAACTCTTGTTTATTTCACCTTACCCGTTATTAATGAGCAAAAAGATTTGATGAATAAAGCAAGTGAGCTCTTTGAGCGGGATTATAATGTGTTCCTGCATTTCAGCGTGGCTGCCCTTTATTTTCTACTCATTTCAATTTTCATTTTCTGGCTGGCCGGCCTGATGCAAAAGCATCTGAACAGGCATATAACCGGTGAAAAAGTTCGCCTGTTCTTCAAGCCAAGATATCTTCGTTAGATCCGTTATTATTTTATATCGAATTTTCAGTGTGATATACCGCTACAAGAGAAAGATTCTCTTTCACTCTTGTAAAGAATTATAATACGGAGTAAAATAAACAAATTCCTTAAATAGCTTGTGTCTGATGTACCAAGATGAATTTAATAGAGTGATACTATGATTAAAAAATCTGGTGGTGCTGTTCTCTGTTTCCTTTTCATTGTGAGTCCAATTGTTTCAATTGCTTCAGGGGATATTCCAGACGTTCCTGATATCTGGACTGCAAGAAACAGTGTGGATTTTTCACTCGTTCACAGTCCGGATAGTCGAGTTGCACTGCAACGCATGGAAATGGCCAATGCCAGGGTTGATCAAGCCAGAGTCGGATACTATCCGCAGGTGGATATTTCCGTCGGTTACGGTCAAACCAACAATCCCATGTATTCATTTGGGAATATTCTTAATCATGGTGCATTCAGTCCCTCCATGGATTTCAATGATCCCGGTCGTACCGATAATTTAAATTTTCGTGCCGGAGTAGAATACCGTTTGTATAATGGTGGCAGGGATCAGGCGGCTATTGAAGCAGCTGAGGCCGGGTTTGCGCGCTCACAAATGGAACGTGAGGTAGTGTATTCCCGCCTGGCATTTGAGGTGGTTCGCAGTTTTCAAGCTATTGTTCAGGCAAAAGAAATGCTTGAGGCCAGAAAGGCATCGCTGAATGCAATTCGTGCTTCTCTCAAGGTCGCCCTGGCTCGCTACAATGCGGGTGACCTGCTGAAGGCCGATCTTCTGAACCTGGAAGTTCAGGAATCCAGTGCCAGTGAAAATCGTATTCTGGCAGAACATCACCTTGAACTGTCTCAAAAAATATTTCTCAATCTGCTGGGCCTGAAAGAAGGTAGTGTTAACATTGATTCCTCACTGGATTACCAACAGCAGATTCCACAGGAACGAACCTATTTCCGGCGTCCGGAACTCAAAAGTCTTACCCATGCAGAAGAAGCGGCAAGGGCAAACCTGCGGGCTGCCCGGGGTGGAAACCTGCCCACCGTTGATAGTTTTGTTTCGTATCAATACGATAAGGGTTTTGTTATGGACGGTGATGGTGATTCCTGGATGGCAGGTGTAAAAGTGAATTATCGCCTTTTTGATGGGAATCGAACCGGTGCGGATGTGGCCAAAGCTATGGCAGAACTTGCTTCAATTCAGGCTATGCGTGAGAAAGTTGAGCTTGGTATGGATCTTGAGGTCAAACAGGCTGATCTTAACCATCGCCAGGCGGTACAACGCCTGGAAGTAACAATGAAAATGGTGGAGCAGGCTGAAGAAAGTGCGCGACTCAGCAGGACGCGTTTTAAAGAGGGAGTTATCCTTTCCTCTGATTTGATTGACGTGGAAAGGAGGCTCACCGATGCCCGTGTCAGGCAAAGTGTGGCAAGTGCAAGTATAAAAGTGGCAAAAGCTGATTTACGAAGGGCCATGGGTTTAGCCCAATTTGAAGGAATGACCAGAGGAGGAGAGAGCAAGTGAGAAACTGGAATAGAATGATTTTCGGGGTACTGCTCCTCAGTGGAATTGCCCTCCTGCCTGGATGCAATGGGTCGGAAGAACATAACAAAGCAGAAGCACCGCTTCTACCAACCATCACTGTGGAAACAGGTGAGGTAAGGGAAGAGCTGGTTCAGTCACGAATAGAAGTGGTGGGAACCCTTGAGGCCGTGGAGCGTGCCTCTATTTCATCACGCATTTCAGGACAGATTATCGAACTCCCCGTGGTGCTTGGATCCCGGGTGAATAAGGGAGATGTGCTGGTCAGAATAAGCGCTGGTGAAATTTCAGCCAAGGTGTTACAGGCTGAAGCGCAGTTGTCCCAGGCCCGTAGAAACCTGGCGCGGGAAAATAAACTTCAGAAACAGGGGGCTTCCACCCAGGAAACTGTTAAGGCTCTGCAGGATGTCACCCGCATTGCCGAGGCCGCTTCCAAAGAAGCTCAAACCATGCTGGATTATACCATAATTACAGCCCCTTTTTCCGGAACTATTACCAATAAAGTTGCTAATACCGGTGATCTGGCATCTCCAGGAAAACTCCTGCTGCAAATAGAAAATGGCGAGGAACTACAGGTCCTGGCTCAGGTTCCTGAAGCACTGCTTTTGAAGGTTGCGGTCGGTGATATACTCTCCGTTGAGATTCCTGCTGCAAATCTTATCCTTACCGGCGAAGTAGCCGAAGTCGCACCTGCTGCAAATCCAATGTCTCGTACTGCTCCTGTAAAGATCAATATTTTGTCAGGTCCCGACCTTCGGGTGGGTCAATTTGCCCGCATCGGTCTTGAGGGAACCGGGGAGTCTACTTTGATGCTTACCCGGTCAGCTGTTCTTTTCAAAGGACAGCTGGAGATAGTTTTCGTGGTAGATAAAAAGGAAAAAATTGCTCGTATGCGACTTGTCAAAACCGGTGTCACGTACAATGGAGATGTGGAAATTATTTCCGGTCTTGAGCCCGGTGAGCTGGTGGTCACCAGCAATAATGATAAATTGCAGGATGGACAACCCCTGGAAATCAAACTTTAAACATGAAAAATCAGGAATTTGAACATCCGGGTTTTGCCGGAAAGGTGGCAGTAGCTTTTGTTGATTCTAAACTGACTGCTGTGGGAATTCTGGCCTCCATGCTTTTGGGGCTGATGGCCATCGTGCTGCTGCCACGGGAAGAAGAGCCCCAGATTAAGGTGCCCATGATTGATGTCATGGTTTCCATGCAGGGTGCCACCCCTAAAGAGGTGGAAGAGCGTGTTTCCATTCCCATGGAGAAACTGCTCTATGAGATCCCCGGTGTGGAATATATCTATTCCACCTCCATGGCTGGACAGAGCCTGCTGGTGGTACGTTTTTATGTGGGTGAAAATCTGGACAGCTCCATTGTGAGACTGAATCAGAAACTGGCCACAAATCATGATCGTATTCCTCATGGTGTTTCAGCGCCGCTTATCAAGCCGCATATAATAGATGATGTTCCCATTCTGGCACTTACCTTTCATTCAAAAAAATATGATCATTTTACTCTGCGCCGTCTGGCAGCCGAGGTGGATGATGCAGTAAAAAGTATCCATAATGTGGCTGAAACCACCCTGATTGGTGGAACCAGAAGACAGATCCGTGTTCAGTTTGATCCGCTTCTTCTTGCTTCCAGAAACCTCACAATATCACAACTGATTCCTGCCCTGAAGCAGGCTAATAACCAGACCTTTTGTGGCAAGGTGATGGTGATGAATCAGGAGATACTCCTGCAGACCGGAACTTTTTTAAAGAATAAGAAAGAAATAGGGCGTGTTGTTGTGGGAGTTTATGGCGGTAGCCCTGTCTATCTGGATGAAGTTGCAACTATTCTTGATGGTCCTGAAGATCCGGATAACTATGTTCTTTTTGGAACAGCTGACGGGCATACGGAAGAGGCGGCAGTTACACTATCCATTGCAAAACGGCCCGGATCCAACGCCGTGAGCGTGGTGGATGAAGTGCTCGAGAAGGTGGAAAGTCTTAAGGGGACATTGATCCCAGCTGATATCTCTGTAACAGTGACCAGAAATTACGGAGAAACAGCTGCAGAAAAATCCAATGAACTGCTTCTGCATATGGGGATTGCAATCTTTGGTGTGGCAATTCTTATCCTCTTTTTTCTTGGCTGGCGGGAATCTACGGTGGTCATGCTGGCCATTCCTTCCACTCTTGCACTCACCTTGATGGTTTTTTATCTGTACGGATATACCCTTAATCGTATCACTCTTTTTG
>DQVD01000007.1 GCA_015661935.1 Desulfocapsa sulfexigens
GAAGGAGGAACGGATTTCAGAGAAGCCCTTGAAGCAATGATAATAGTTGGAAGTGTCATCAGAGTTAAAACCAGCCCGCCAACAAGAGGTGCCGAACGAGGCATTCCGAATACATTTAAGAATACTGCAAGCCCAAGCAATCCAAAAACAATGGAAGGAACGGCGGCCAGATTATTAATGTTTACCTCAATAATATCTGTCCATTTATTTCGGGGGGCAAATTCTTCAAGATAGACTGCAGTTGCAACCCCAATTGGAAAAGAGAGCAGCAGAGTAACGGCAAGAGTAAACAGAGATCCAACCGCTGCTCCCCGGATACCGGCAAGTTCGGGTTCTCTTGAGTCTCCTGCCGTAAAAAAGGTAGTGTTAAACTTCTTTTCCAAACGGCCGCCCTCTACAAGTTGATCTATCCAGCCCACCTGCTTATCATTCAGCCGTCTGTCACTTTCGGGAACATCTCTTGAGATATATCCCTTGAGAAACATATCAACCTCATCATCGGCAGGCAGCCATAGCTTCCGGGTGCTACCGATGATACTGGTATCGTTTGCCACCATGTTTTGTAGCTTATATGAGGCACCGGTGCTCACCAGTTCATACAGTTTTCTCTTATCACTACGCCCTTTTACATCCGGAAACAGATTTTTCATGGATGTCTTTACCAGTGCACCATAGTTTGCCGTGGAAAGTGCATCGACATCAAACTGTTCCGCATCAAAATGAACATCGAGCAGAATTTCAGTCTGTTGGAAGGCTGACCATCCATTTGTCGCAATGGTAGCAAAAAGCAGCCCCAGAAAACTGATGCTCGCAATAATGGCTCCAAGCCCAAAAAGCCGAAAACGCCTTTCCCGCCGATATCGCGCAGCAAGGCCGACTTTCACCTTATCCATGGTAGATTCTTTCTTTTCTTCCTGCATAATTTTTCCCTTTATTTACTCCAGTAACCCATCTTAATAACTATCATTCATATTCTTCGCGATATTTTCGTACTATGTACAAAGCGATCACATTCAAAACCAGGGTTACAATAAAAAGCAGCAACCCAAGTGCAAAGGCAACCAATGTCTTGGGACTGTCAAACTCCTGATCTCCAACCAGCAAAGTAACAATCTGCACCGTTATCGTGGTTACCGCCAGAAGTGGATTAGCTGTAAGATTTGCTGAAAGTCCGGCGGCCATAACCACAATCATGGTCTCACCAATGGCTCTTGAGGCAGCCAGTAAAACACCTCCAACAATACCAGGCAAGGCTGCCGGGACAATCACATTCAGGATGGTCTCACTCTTTGTTGCTCCCAGTCCATAGGATCCATCACGCATTGCCTGGGGCACAGCATTTATCACATCATCTGAAAGTGAAGAGACAAAGGGGATAATCATAATACCCATGACAAGGCCCGCAGCAAGTGCACTCTCAGACGAGACATTCAGACCAAACATCTCCCCGCTGTCACGAATAAATGGAGCCACCACAAGAGCTGCAAAAAAGCCGTACACGACGGTTGGCACACCGGCCAGAATTTCCATGATGGGTTTGGCCCAGGCACGGACACGAGGGGTTGCGTATTCTGAAAGATAGATGGCTGACATTAGACCAGTGGGCACAGCCACGGTAAGCGCGATACCTGAAATCATAAAAGTACCGGCAAGTATGGGAACAGCTCCAAAACTTCCTGAGCTTCCCGCCTGATCCTCACGCATGGCCATCTGCGGGCTCCAATTCATTCCAAAAAGAAAATCTGTTACAGGAACTTGCTGAAAGAACCTTATGGACTCAAATAAAACAGAGAGAACAATGCCGATGGTGGTGAGAATGGCAATGGTTGAGCACAGAACAAGACCCCACTGAGCAATTCGTTCCACATGGTTTCTGGCACGCATTTCAGGGCGAATACGCATATAGACAGAGGATGCGGAAAAGAGTGCAACAGAAAACATGGCTACACCGAGTGCAATTCGTCCTATACGTTCCATTCCCTGGTACTGGATGGCAGCCTGCTGCAGTACCGGATCAATATCCCGGGCGGCAACATGACCGGCAACCAGATTACGCAGATCGTTTACCAGCAGATTCAACTGATCAGCAGACAATTCCTGCATTGATGCAGGCAGGGTTTTCAGGGCAAGACTGGTCAGAATGGTATCGGAAAAAGCCATCCAGAAGCCAAAAACCAGCAGAGCAGGCAATACACACCACACTGCTGTGAGCATTCCGTAATAGCCGGGCCGCGAATGAAGAGATCTTGAGACACCCGTAGTTCCTGTTAGTGAAAAAGCTCTCCGCTTCCCCTGCATATAGGCAAGAGAGGCAAGACCTAGGAGGATGACTAGAAAGAAAGAAGGTGACATCATCTTAACTGCTCTCCCCGCGCACAATCTTACCTTCTACAAGGTGAATGATTTCTTCTGCAATATTCTTGGCACGATCACCGACCCGCTCAAGGTGACGGGCCAACAGATAGAGATTTACCAGACATTTGGCATGCCCCGGTTCCGCATCTAATGCTCTTGTCACTTCATGATAGGCTTGATTTCGAAGCTGGTTTACCTCTTCGTCTTCAATAAATATTCTGCGAGCAAGATCGGCATTCTCAGTAACGAGCGCATCAAGGCTCAACTTGAACATCTCCAGAACCTTGCCAAACATTTTCTGGTAATCAATTGTAAAAGTGAGTTTGGTATCTTTACTGATAACCTGAACACGTTTGGAAATATTTACCGCAATATCAGCTATGCGCTCAAGTTCATTATTAATCTTAATAATGGCAATAAGCAGACGAAGATCACTGGCAACCGGCTGATGAAGTGCTAAAATTTTGAGGCATTCTTCTTCTACCTCAATCTCCA
>DQVD01000343.1 GCA_015661935.1 Desulfocapsa sulfexigens
ATTGATTCCATATTAGAAATGGAACATACCCACAATGGAAGAAAAGAGAAATCCGCACCTGATATGGTTTTGTTTCTTTATGAGGATGAGGCCTGTGAAAAGTAACGACAATATCGTCAAATACAAATAGTACTCACGAACCACTACCTTCTGTCAGTTCGACTCCCAGTGCTGTAAACAGCGATTCAATTTTCTTAAAATCGATATTCACAGGTGTCGGGCTGCCAAATATGACAGTAAGTGTTTTTCTTTGTTTGGTATTCATACTGATCACACGACATCACAATCTGACATCACATTCAAAAAAAAATACCCGAAAGAAAATGATCTCTTTCGGGTATTTTTAGGAGAAGAAAAAAAACGACAACAATTACACAGTACGGCAAAGCCTCGCAAAACCACCAGGAATAGTTCCCGAAGACCAGAATGCACGCCCATGCTTATAATCCACATACCAGTATCCACCAGGTTTTCGCTGGGCCGCAACAAAAATAAATGGCTGTTCTTTAGAAAAACAAAGATTCAGATGAATCCCCTTGCTATTCACTTCTTTATCCATCAGTGACATGGCCTCTTCCATGGTTGGCATCCGCCAATCGTGAAAGCCTGCAAAACCATCTTTGTTCAACTGTTCAATTTTACGTTTCATACTTCGTATAGCTGTGATATCAAGGCCTGCCCGCTGCCACATAAGACTGGTCCGCTGATCCACAACAACCCGGCCATCACCTGGGTCTACCAATGAGTTCTCAAAACTTCCTTCGGTGTTAAAGTCACCATCATAGAAGTTCCATTTTTTCATAAAATCAGCTATCTCATCATCATTGATAAAACTGTGTTCTACAGGCAAGGAAACCTTTTCCCCCTTAAATTCAGTTTCAGTAAGAAGTGGTAAGGAAGGTCCCATATACTCACTTTCCTGCTCTTTATAAAGGGGAATAACAGCAGAAGTATCGTCCGATTGAAGAACATTACTGATTAGCCATTCTTTAATTTCATCATTGATGGCATAGCTTTTTTCAAATACAGACGAAGTGCCTTTGCTTTCAACACAATCTTTTAACATCTGTTCAGGTGTTCTGATTTCTGCTACCACTCTTGCGTGCTTTACTCCACGTTCCATGAGGCAAAGTTTTGGCGTATCTTCCCAATTGTCGACAAAAAAGTAGTAGACCCGATCAGTAGCGCTGATTTTGCTACGTATATGTTCACGTCCACCCCAGGACTCAAATGTTCCAAAAGTCATGTCAGGTGTCATCTCCCAATCAATTTCCGGGATAACGGTATCGCCGATCTCCAGTTTCTGAAACATGCCCATAAAAAAACTCCTTTGTTGTGGGTTTAATCTTTCGATCTTTATAAAAGAAATCTACTTTCTTTCTACTAGTGCAGTGTAAACCTTACAGTGACGCTTAGGCCTCATCCGTCATGCCCGAGTGCTGTTATTGGACACCCAGGAAGTTCGCTACTCTCTGGCCCCCCGATTACTACCTCGGGGATGACTTTAATGAGAAGCTTTTAGTACCTTACAGAACAATTTTCCGTTTTTTTCAAAGAAATTTTCTAATAAGGCACTTATCCAATGAACTGCCTTTCTTCCTGAACAGGGTTAGCTATACAGTGTACTGGCCTGCTGTCGAATAGATAGAATAAGTTCATCATTTCAAACAACAATAAAATAATTATAGTTACCATTATCAGAACAATCAAGCAAAAAACTCCATCGGCCAAACAATCCTACTGCTACCATGTGGTATAGCATTTCCCGAAAAAGAGATCACAAGTAGCCCCCCCTCTCAATACATGCCACTGCCGCAGCTCTTATTATCAAGCTGAGAAAACACAGGTGATACTTTTCAGCTAACCCGGTTCAACCGGAAACGGTACAGTTCACTGGATAAGTGCCTTATAAATTCTTTTCCAAAAAACACGAAAAGAATTTATAAGGCGCTAAAAGTGTTGCCTGTATTTATCCCATAGTTAATGTAGAGAGTCACAAACTCTATTATGCCGGTTGGCAGTACTTTTTCCTTATGGTATCCTTGTCAGGATTGGTTAGAGGACTTATTGTTTTCAAGCTTTTTTAGGAAACAGAAATAATTAAAACTATCACCCCCTCCCGAAAGGGAAATTTTAAATGGCGCAAAGTAACTTTCTCTTCCTTGGAGATTCACTCATTGCTGACTTCGACTGGCAGGCACGAATGCACCACTTCGAAGTCTTCAACCGTGGCGTTCCTGGCGAAACAGTACAGGGACTCCGTAATAGAATCCCAATAATCACTAAAGACCTTGCATCTCCAGACCTCATCTTGGTGATGATCGGCACCAACAATCTGATTATCGAAAATTTCAGTTTTATGGGTTCACTACGTCAAATCATAATCAAACTCACTTCCCAATACCCGACTGCTGAAGTGATCATAAACAGCCTACTTCCCTGTCAACTTCCCTGGGTTTCCATGGAAACTCTTCAGCGTATTAATGCAGCAACCGAGGCTATGACCCGACAAACCGGATCCTGTTATCTGGATATGTTCAGTAAATTCAAACCCAATCCCGATTTTTTTCAAAGTGATGGAATTCACTTAACAGACAAAGCGTATGACCTCTGGTCAAAATCCATACTGGAATTTGTCTCCTTTTTAATTGAAGACGAACAGCCTATAAAAAACCAGTGCATTTAGTACTATACATTTTTAACATGAAAGGATTAACACATGAAAAAAACACTCTTTAAAGGAATCATTACCTGTCTTTTTATCAGCCTTGCTACATTTGCCAGTGCTTCACAGAATACCACCGGTAAAATTCTTAAAACCATGGATTCTGGCGGATACACCTACATGCAAGTTGATACCGGTGATAGCCAGCCATGGGTTGCCATCCCTCAATCAACTGTAAAAGTAGGCGATGAAATAACCTACAAGCCCGGTATGGTAATGAATAATTTTGCTTCCAAAACCTTAAATCGCACCTTTGACTCCATTGTTTTCTCTGCCGGTCTCGCCGGAGGCGGTGCCGGACCACATGGTGGTGCAATGGGTATGGGTGGTATGCAAAATCCCCACGGGAAGAAAGCCGCAACAGGTGGAGAAGATTCTTTTGCCAGTGCAGTTCAGGCAGAAAGAGGCGCCCTTACTGCCAGCATTGAACCAGCTGCAAAATCAGGAGGAAGCCTTGGCGCCATTGCTCCTTTTTCCGAATCCAAAGTGGACAAAGCAACAGGTGACAACGCTTACAGCGTAGGTGAAATCTTTGAACGAACTGAAGCTCTGAACGGAAAAACAGTTCGTATCCAGGGAAAAGTTGTTAAATACAGCCCATCTATCATGGGACGCAACTGGGTTCATCTTCAGGATGGTACTGGTGATCCGACGACCAACACCCACGATCTTGTTGTAACCACCTCAGAGCAGGTAA
>DQVD01000358.1 GCA_015661935.1 Desulfocapsa sulfexigens
ATGAGTGCTGGTGGACCGCCAATATAAAGAGTCATTGGCAGGGGCTGATCCAGTTTTTCCGCTTCATGATAATGGTAGCCGCCACCCTTGTGAATTTGCCAGTGGATACCGGTTGTTGTTTCATCATGGCGCTGAATACGATACATCCCTAGATTATGTCCTTTGCCACCGGGATGCTCAGTATAAACAAGCGGAAGTGTAACAAAAGCTCCTCCGTCACTGTGCCATGAGGTGAGCATGGGCAGACTGCCAAGACGTGGTGGCAACTGGCAGTTTTCAAGGACAGGCCCCTGTTTTGTATTTTTGAGGCCAATTCTCAAGCCGTCCATAAACAGGTTTCGATTATCCCAGAGTTTTTTAGCCTTTAACGGCATGATCGATTCGGTGAGATTCACCAGATCCTGTACAAACTGCTGCGGCTTTGAACCAAAAGCGAGTTCCAATCGTTTTGCGGTTCCAAAAAGATTGGTAACCACTGGAAAAGTGCTCCCTTTTACTTTAGTAAACAGGAGTGCCGGGCCTTGACGCTCAATAACACGACGATGGATTTCTGCAATCTCAAGATAGGGGTCTACTTCTTCGTCAATCACAAGAAGTTGATTTTCGCGTCGAAGCAGTTCAATAAAATTGCGAAGGTCATATAGGATATCGTGTGCCATGGGCGTCTTCTTTTATTTTATAAGTTATTTATGGGGATGAGGAGATTGTTCAAGAAGGAACAGCTCATGATATTCATCTTCACTCATATTCTTTTTGAGAACGCCGGTGAAATAATGAACAATCTCCTGTATTTCTTCACTTGAAAGTCGATTGGCTAACGTTCTGGCCAGTTCCGGTCTGCCTAAAAGCTGTAAAAAGCAGGTGATGGATTCACGGTCGAGCTCAAGGTTCAGGCCAAAACACATTTGATGGGGATCAATATCCATGGGTCTTGGAAAAAGAAAAGATTAATCGGAAGCCAGGAGTTGCCAGTGAATATTTCTGGTTCTGGGCCCGTCAAATTCGCAAAAATAGATGGCCTGCCACGTACCAAGCTGCAACATATTACTGCTTACCATAATCGTGAGTGATGCACCCATTAAAGAAGCCATGATGTGCGAAGGAGAATTCCCTTCCATATGCTTGAAAGGGTAGTCCAGCGGAACAATTTCTCTTAACCCTTTTATGATATCCGTGCACACATCCGGGTCAGCACCTTCATTGATGGTTAAACCTGCTGTTGTGTGGGGATTGAAGAGATAGCAAATACCTTCTTCGATCCCTGTCTGTGATATCTGACTTTGCACCTCACTTGTGATACCAACAAGGTGCATATGCCGGGTAGTAGGTACTGTAATCGTTCCTTTGTGCATATCAGTTCTTCAGTTGCCAGCGGCCATTGTTGTCACGACATGCTGTGGTGTAGACCGTCTGAGATTTACCGTCAATAACACTTTGGATTGCAGCCTGCCTGCAAGGCTGATGAGTTACCGGATTGGAATATGCAGGTTGAGGTGTAACAATGAACTGGTTTCCGTTGTCTGGATTGCGCCAGGCGTTGCTTTGTCCGGATACTCCGCGTTCATATACATGATTGAGTTGTTCTCTGTCATATTTATCCATTTCATTGCCTACCATATATCCAAGCATGGTTCCAATTGCGGCTCCGATAAGCGTTGCTTCTGTATTGTGGCCAATGGCCTGACCAATCAATGCGCCACCTGCTGCACCACCAGCGGCACCCATTCCAGCTTTGTTGGGGCTTCCATTTCCTGCACATGAGGATAAGAGAAGTGTGAGGCTAAGGACGACAGGGAGAAGAAAGTTATACTTCATGATGGACTCCTAAAATGTAATAAAAAAGTGAATAACCACTTGAAAAAAATAGTCATGGTCGTTTGTTTGTCAATCCCTGCAAGGTTATATCTCTTTTGAGAGCTGTTAAAAAAAAGAGTAACTCAACCCCTTTTTTCCAAAGCATAGAGCTGTTCCAGATGTGATTTACTGCGCCGCAATTTCTCGATCTCATCGAGCAGTTCAAGTGCTAAAGCAGTACCGGGAAGATTTATACGCAGATCTTCCTGCAGCCGGATGGAAATTTGTATCCTTTTAATTTCGATTGCTGCAAATTTCCATTCTCTCGGATTTTGTCCCTGAGGTGAGAGGATCCCTTCATCTATCAGATCCTGAATGAACTGGGCGTGAACCTTGCAAACATTACACAGTTCGCGGAGGCTGTATTCGCCGGTATCGTCAAAAATCGTACACTGGACGTCTGTTTTCATGGTCATACTCCCAAGTGGCTGCGGGGGTTAAAAGACATGGCTTCTTTCATACTGTTATAAAGCTTAGTGTCCTTGTCATTGGCTGGTTTAGGGACCATGATGGCAAGGGTCACATACTGATCCCCACATAGTTTTGCAGAAGAGAGTCCCCTGCCTTTAAGGCGAAGTTTTTTTCCTGTTTGAGAGTTTGGTGGAATTTTCAGATCCACAGTACCGCCAAGGGTCGGAACTGGAATACTCCCGCCAAGCGCTGCTTCCCAGGGTGAGATTGGCAGAGTGAGCATAATATCATGATTATCAGCTACAAAGTAAGGATGATTTGCGAAGGCTACTTCCAGGAAGAGATCGCCTTTTATTCCGCCGACCATTCCTTCAGCGCCTTGCCCGGCCAGCCTGATCTGCTGGCCTTCGGTGATTCCCTTTGGAATAGAAACCTGTAGAGTATGTGGACGAGTGATGACATGGCCGGAATTGTCAACTCCAGGTCGTTGCAGAGTAAGCGATTGCTTGCTTCCCTGGTAGCTGTCTTCTAGGTTGATCACGATTTTGGCATGTAAATCCTGCCCTTTTCCGGAATAACGGGTATGCTGTCCTGCAAATGGCTCTTGATGTCCTGCTGCTCCCTGTGCTCCAAAAAGAGATTCAAAAAAATCGCTGAATTGAGAGGCATCGGCCTCGGTGTAGCCGCCACCATTGAATTCAAAACCACTATCCCAGTTAGGAGAAGGCTTGAAATCCTGTCCGGCCTGCCAGTCTTTACCGAATTTATCATATGCAGCCCGCTTTTCAGTATCCTGCAAAACCTCATAGGCTTCACCAATCTCTTTAAAATGCTGTTCAGCAGTCTCTTCCTTGTTGATATCTGGATGAAATTTACGGGCAAGCTTTCGATATGCCCTTTTTACCTCATCTTGGGTGGCATTTCGATCAATGCCAAGAGTTGTGTAATAGTCTTTAAATTCCATAAGTAGTTCCGGCTGATTTTTATTCGTTCTTATCTGCCCGCAGCTTTATTTTACAATATATTTTACTAACCCAGCTGAGCTGGATAAGTATCTTAACCGAATCATTTTGATAAATTAAAATAAGAAAATAATTTATAAGGTACTA
>DQVD01000052.1 GCA_015661935.1 Desulfocapsa sulfexigens
CCCATATGTATGTTATCATGGTCTTCTCTTCGGAAAGAGAAAGACCACGTTTCACAAGGAACTCTTCCACCGCTGACTTGACCTTATTTACCAGCAGATATTTTGATTTTCCGGTAATGAGCTGATGCACGATAAATGATGGATAGCTTTCCAAGCTATTTGATGTTTACACAGCTGGAAAACCCCAAACCCTTCGGCTGCGCCTCAGGTTCGTGGGTTTTTAAGGCATGGGGGGAACTCGGGCCTAGAAAAGGGCGGGGAGCCCGGAGGCTCCCCTGACGATGAATTCTAGTCCGTCGTCCCCATCTGGCTATCCCTTGGCAGGTTGCTCCCCAGCAGAGCCCGCTTCCGTTTCACCAGACCTCTTTACCTGCATATGCAGGAATAGTTTTTGCGTTTCAACGAGATTGTTTTTTCCGTGGTGTTGACGAATACAGCTCCAGGAAGAGTTGTTCATCAAGTTGAGTGAGCTCACGTTTGGCTGCAACTGTAAGTAATTCTGCTGCCATGATATTGAGCAATCTCAGATTGCCGACACTGTGCTCCACAAGAGCAGTCATGAGAGGTTTCGTTATTAACTGCGGAGCACCAGCCTGTTCCAGGCAATACTCCAGATAATTCCGTAGTTCTTTTTTGTCGTAAGGAGAAAGGATCCTTCTAAATCTAATACGACTGCCAAGGGCAAGAAGTTCGTTGCTGCGAAAGCGTTCCGGGAGTGTCAAGTCCCCACAGAGAATCACGGTCAACAAACATTCCGAATCAAACTGAGCACTGCCCAACAAACGCAGTTCATTGAGATTGCCTGTCAACATTTCCTGAGCCTCATCAATGAGGAGTATCGGCCTGAATAAAGTGGATTTTATATGCTGTCTCCAACGTTCCCGGAGAGCTTTAAAGCCGCCATATCTGTTGGAAGGCGTTAAGTTGACACCAAACAGATCACCCATTTCACGGTAGAAATCAGCCAGACTGGATTGGGGTCTCTCCATAACACCGACAACCACGTTTTCCAGTCGTTCCAGATTATGGGCGAGATATTGTAAATTCTTTGATTTGCCAAGTCCTGGTTCTCCACACATAAGGGCGAATCCTCCATCCATAACCAAATTTTCAATCTGAAAGAGGAACGTCTCTACCCCTGGAGCAGGCCATAAGGAGTGCACAGGTATATTAGGAAGGAACGGATTCCATTTCAGACCAAACAGAGCAAGAAGACGTTTGTTATTCATTGTCTGCCTCCATGGGGATAAAAGCAGGAGGAACTCCCGTAGCAGCATACTCCTCCAGTAGTTTGCGCAAGAGTGGCGGGTATGGATCTGCATTGCTATCTGAGCTTGGCAAATCATCCAACCTTGGGGCGACCATTCTTCTTATTCCCTCTGCATTTTTGATTTTGTCTTGCGGGTAAATTTTAGCAAGTAAAGTAGAATTTCTTGCATCTACTAGCCAGGCATGGCTGAGATTCCAGCTTTGATAGCGTAGGTGTAGTCGGTCGAAATGGCGGTAACGGGATGGAACTTCGAACCTGACTCCTTTTATCTGTAGAGTACCGTCGCTTTTGCGTTGAGCACGGCTTTCCTGAATGGTAAACGCATAGGTCATTTTCTCACTGTCTGGAGCTTCGCGTGAAGAATCGGGACCTTTTAATAATCTATCCACAGGCGCACAGTTAATCTCCTGATGGCGTTTTCGGTTGTATTCCATCTCCGACCAGGCCTGAGTCGTGTAATTCAACGTCTCAAGAGTCAGTGGTTCGACCCGAGAAAGCATAGACATTAATCGTCCCTCTAATTGTCCCCAGAACGACTCCTGTTTCCCGTTTTGATATGGACTATATGGCAATGTCCGATCATGCTTTATACTCAAACCGAGCAAGCCATTTGTGGTTTCGTGGGCAATCATTGCCGCACCATTGTCGGTCATTAAGCTGCGGGGCAAGCCTCTTTTCATAAAAGCCTGCATCAGGCCATGCTGCAATATCTCTGCTGTTTCCTGGAAATACCACTGAATATGACAACACAATCTGGAACAATCGTCGAGTATGCACAATGCTATGGGAGTATGCCACTCCCCATTGTTGTCAGCTACCCGGAGTTTGCCTTTATGGAAATCCAAATGCCAGAGTGCATGTACATGGGAGGCTTCATAGCTTCTGACTTCCATTTGCTCCAGATGTGCCTCTGCCTTTTTCTGGCCATTAGTTTTGTTGCGGGGCGATTTCTTTTTATACCAGCCTCGTTCTTTCATGCGCCTGCAAACACTTGCATATGAAGGAGGATTGCCGAGTTCAGGTTTCTCATTAATCAAAGCAAGAAGATTGTCTGTATGAAGCTGATAGCTCCAATGCGGAAAATTACAGTATTGCTTGCCAAGTTCCACAAGCAACTCAGCGGATAAGGCACTCTTTTTACCGAGATCCGAACGGGGTTTTCGATCCAGTTCATTAACAGGATCGTTTCCATTCAAGGCTTTGTAGTACCAGCGCTCAATGGTAGAAGCACCAAAGGTAATTGCTTCAGCCTTACATGGGTGTTGATATATCTTATTGGCTAGTCTTTTAATCTCTTTTCCGAGTTCACCGGATTGAGGAGGACTTGCAAGAAGTCCTCCTACGATGGAAAAGCGAAGCTGTGCCCATGAATGTAGCCGGGACTGGCTATTCTTGTACATTTTATGGCTCCTGTCTGGATTATGAGCTCTTCGTTGTGAAGATCTGCTCGTTTTTTGACAGAACCCAATTTATAAGTTTGGGATAAAAGGATAAGTCCCTATCTTTTGCGGGGAATTACTGCCCCATCAGTTACACAGTTTGTAAACCAGTTGCGAGTAATCGAAGACAGTTGATAATTGCATTCTCCAGTGACTGGTTATGTAAAAGAAAATATTCCACCAGAGAACCCGGCTGGTGGTGGTTTGGGACAGTGGAACTGAGACGTCCGCGTATAGCCTTCCATAACTTGCTTCGTGGAAAGATATCCTGGAAGTATTTCAACCATCTGTTGATGGTTTTACGATCTGCTCCGAACATTCGTGACAATATGTTTTTACTGTATTTCTGTGGTTTGGTTTGGCTGAGAGTCGTTACAATCAGGATAACGGCCCGAAAATATACTCGACGATCCATAAAAAGAGTTGATGCTGGCAATGTTCTACGACGACATTTCTCATTGGCGCAACAGAAACTCAACCGCCTGTATAGATCATCGGGAAGCGCAGGACCACCTCGTGGTTTGCGTTGATAGGTAGAATAGTGCAGAGCTCCACCACAAAATGGACATCCGCCTTTACGTTGTTGCTCTGCCAGATCGATATCGATGCGGTAAAGAAGGTGAAATAGATTGGTTGTTTGAAGTAATTCTGGTAGCATTTTCCTGCCTTAGTGTTTTAGGCAGGAGCCCTCTCGGTGTATTTGCATGGTACGTGAGGGGGCTCCACACCTTTCCATCACTTATCTTGCACATTTTAAGAATTTATTCCATCATTTATCTTGATGCCTCTCACACACGTGCGATCTTTGGATGTTTTCCAACATCTTGCTATGCTCCATCTTGGCAGGTTTAGTCAAGGCAGGCCTGTGATTTAGAACGTTATCTTTTCAATACAAACAACTATAATGCAATCGTATTTAGCTTGCACCTGCTGTTGTTAA
>DQVD01000174.1 GCA_015661935.1 Desulfocapsa sulfexigens
CACCTTTTTTTTCCTGGTTAGGGGATTTATCTGCCGGCAACATGTTTGTTTCTAATATCTCTCCCGGAAATATGGGGTCAAGTCTTGAAATATAAGATTTGTTAGAAAATTGACAATTCAAGACTTAACCCCGTTTTTCGCAAATAAGTGGTATAGGTTGTATTGTTTTTTGTCTATATTTTTCCTGACACTATACCACTTATTACCTGATAGATCATTGTCAGGTTTGTTTGGTCCAGCCTTTACTCAACCCCGTAACAATTGTAAGCGCAACCACAAATACATAGAAAACCCCCATCATCTGTATCCCGTTCAAGTTCAAGGCGTTGCCTCCGGTAAAGATGGCTGATGCCACGATAAAGCCAAGTGTTGTAGGGAATAAAATAGAGAAGGCCATCCACTTATACGAGCCTGTCTGGACTTTAATCATGATGGTTGTGGCGAGACAAGGCGGGTACAGCGCGAAAAAGACCATCACTGCGAGGGCATGCAGCGGAGAAAATCCTCCACCGGTAGTTTCTGCAGCCATTCGTTCTTCAAGACTTTTGTTCTCGTCAGCTCCCTGTTGATATAGAACACCAATGGTGGCAACACTGGATTCACGGGCGGCAAAAGATGAAAGGATCGCCACATTGATTTTCCAGTCAAACCCTGCCCACTGAGTTACAGGTTCCAGTGAACGGCCAACTGAACCAAGGAAACTGCTTTCAATCTGTTCTTCCTTGATACTTCTGCGCAATGATTTACGTTTAGAGGAAAGCTTTCGCACTGCCTTATTAATTATTTTTGCGTCTTTATCCTTTTTTGGTTTCAGGAAAATATACTCATCCGGGTATTTTTTTTGGTAGTGCTGGTTCAGAGCTTTTGAAGCTTTTGCTCCTTTAGTATTGAGTTTTGCAGCTTTGTATGTCGTATACAGATTCACCATCTTTATAATGGCTGCTTCATCCTGGAACTGGTCGGCATAACTGCTTTTAGCAACTTTTTTCTGAAATTGTACAACCGCTTTGTTGATTTCTGTTTCGTAATAAAGTTTCCGGTCATCATCTATCCCTGGAAACTGGAGCAGGGTAAAAACGCATACTGATACTGCAACAACAATAGTACCGACTTTTTTGATATACTGCCAGGTACGTTCAATTGCCCGTTGTGCAACACCAAAAAAAGTAGGCGGGTGGTAGTTGGGAAGTTCCATGACAAAAGGCGCTGTTTCCCTGGTTCTGAGAACGGTTGCGGTCAGTAGCCGTGCAACCAGCAAAGCAACAAAAATCGTAATGGTGGAAAGAAAAAGCATTACCCAGGATTTATATTCGACAAAAAAGACATTTACCAGCAGAGTGTAAAAGGGGATTTTGGCAAGACAGTTCATATAGGGAACGGTCAGGATGGTTGCCAGCCGGGAACGTTCATCCGGGATACCTTTGGTGGCCATAACTCCTGGCACAGCACAGCCTCCGGCAAAAACACCGCCAAGAATATAGGGCAGGGTTGATTGCCCGTGAAGACCGAATGCGAAAAACATTCTATCAAGAATAAAAGCAATACGAGCCATGTATCCAGAATCTTCAAGGATTGCGATCAGGGCAAAGAGAATCAAAAAAATTGGAATATAGTTGAGCAGGGCATTGGCCGAATCCACCATCCACAGTGTCATTGAACGGATATAGGGGTCTTCCAGCATTCCGGCATCCGGAAGAATGCCTGCGACAATTGCACGGAATTTTGCCAGATAAGGCCACCAGTATTGCGTCAGATCATAGCCTTTAACGATGGACAATTGGTAGATGATAAAAACTGTGGCCACAAGAAAGATCGGAGCTGCAAAACGATTGAGTACCAGAGCATCAATTTTTTCGGAAATGTTGGTTTTACCCTCTTTCGTTTCCTTAACACAGGATTCGACAATGGAAGTTGCAAGTCTATCCCTGCATCCGACCATGTAGTCAGCTACAGGCATGAAATGTGTTTCTTCAAAGTCCCGCCGGATTTGTCTGGACATTTCAAGTTCAGCACTTGCAGCTCCCAGTTTTTCAATCACAATTCGTTCGGCCTCGCTGTCACCTTCAATAAGCTTTACAGCCAGCCAGCGTACAGGATATGTCTCTTTAAGTTGTGTTCCCTGGAGTTTTGTTTCGAGTTTTTCAATGGTTGGTTCCAGATCTTCATAAGAAATGCGCAAAGATTTTCCTTCTTTCCGGGTTGCTGTTGCAAGTATTGCATCACGCAGTTCTTTTTTTCCTTTGCTTTTACGACCAACAGTCGGAATAACATCCACACCCAACCGGTGCTGTAAACGCCCAATATCGATGTGAACACCGTTACGTGTGGCAACATCCATCATGTTTAGGGCTACTACCACAGGAAAACCGATTTCCAGAGCCTGGAAAGTGAAATAGAGACTGCGTTTAAGTGATGAGGCATCAACAACATTGACAATCACATCTGGTTTTTCAGAAATCAAAAAGTCTCTGGTAACACGTTCTTCCAGAGAAAAAGACGTCAGGCTATAGGTGCCTGGCAGATCAACAATCTCAACCTTAACTCCCTGGTGTTTATAAGAGCCTGATTTCTTATCAACGGTGACACCGGGATAATTGGCAATGTGCTGATTGGCACCGGTGAGCATATTGAATGTTGTTGATTTACCGGCATTTTGCTGACCGGCCAGGCCAACAAGGAGTTTCTTTTTATTTGACATTGGAGTCTGACCTTATAGAATTTGATGGGATTTATGGAGGTTACGACGAAAAAGGTACATACGTATTTCGTTACAGCTCATAATTTGAACAATAATATCTATTTATTATTCGGATTCAAGTTCAATGAGTTCGGCCTCTGATTTACGTAATGTCACGTTGTAACCGGAAACTTTGCACTGGATGGGATCGCCAAGTGGCGCACTTCTGACCATATCTATTTCTGTTCCTGGCACAAAGCCAAGGTCTAGCAATCGTTGCCGAATGGCACCTTTTGCATGGTGACATCGAATTTTTGCCCGTTGGCCGGGTTTACAATCTCCCAGCATTCTGCACTGTTTTCTTCTTTGTTGTTTACGCATGTTGACTCCAGTTTAAATTTAGTTCCTTAAAGAACAATTGTATGTTTTTTCAAAGAAATTTTCTGATAAGGTCCTTATCCAGTTAACCGCCTTTCTTCCTGGACAAAGTTAGGGTTCTGTTTAGGACAAAATCTACGCCAAGTCAATAAAAATTTGTTTTCAGGCATTAAATTCGCTAAGCCTAATAAAATCGTTGACATCGAAAAGTAGTCGGGCTAGATTTCCTCCAGCCTAATTACTGATCCGTTAAGTAATGGGCAGCAGGTTGGCATAAGTATTTCGTGAAATAATTTTCAGGGTACAAACATTAATTAAGGAGGTTCCCAATGCTTTTAAAAACTTCTGTTGTTACAGCAACGTTACTGCTGACTGCAACGATTTCCCAGGCGCATACGCCGCTATGCTCATGCTTTGACAATGGCGATGAAACAATTACTTGCGAAGGTGGTTTTTCAGATGGGTCATCAGCTTCAGGTGTAACAATGCGTATTGAAACACCGGACGGCAGCGTTCAGCTTGAAGGGAAGATGAACGAAGATTCTGAGTTTACCTTTGATAAACCAAAAGGAGATTATGTCGTGATGTTTGACGCAGGAGAAGGGCATAAAATTAAAGTCCCTGGAAAAGAAATAGTGGAATGATGGGGCAGAAGTGCTCTCAGCTTTTATCCATCAATTAAGTTAAAGTTTTATTAGAATAAATCGTACAAAACAAAAAAGGAGTAACGAATGAAAACAAAATTAGTTTCCCTGCTGGCAGGTGCCGTAATTCTTGGCTCAGCTACAATGGCTTCTGCTCATTTCCAGATGATATATACCCCTGAAATGGCCATGACTAAAGGCGGAAAGATTCCTGTTAAGCTGGTGTTCACCCATCCATTCGAAGCAGGGCATACCATGGATATGGGAAAGCCTGAGCAGTTTTTCGTGGTTCGTACAAGGGGAGAGAATGCCCCTAAACGAAAAGATTTACTGGATACTTTAAAGCCGATTACCTGGACAAGTCTGACGAATTCAGGCAAGGCCTGGGACACTGTTTATCAGGCTCGTGGCGGAGACCATGCATTATGTCTGATCCCCGAACCTTATTGGGAACCAGCTGATTCATTTTACATTAAGCAGAATACAAAAGTTATCGTCAATGTAGGTGGTGAGCCGGGTGCATGGAATGAGCCTGTGGGGCTACCAACAGAAATTGTACCCCTTGCAAAACCATACGACAGATGGACAGGCAATGTCTTTCAGGGACAGGTATTACTCAACGGCAAACCAGTACCAAATGCTGAAGTTGAGATCGAATTTTTGAATCATAAGCCGCTGCTTGACTCAAACAGTTTTGCTAAAGATGGTGAAGTTGAAGCGCCGCAGGATTCATTTGTATTGCAGACAATTTTTGCAGATGAGAATGGTGTTTTTACCTTTGGTATTCCAAGGGCAGGCTGGTGGGGTTTTGCCGCATTGGATCTTGACCCTGATTACCAGTACAAAGGTAAAAAATGCTCTCGTGATGCAGTGATCTGGGTACAGGCCAAGGATATGAAATAGTTTACCTCATCTGAACCACGGATAAAAGGCCAATCCTGGTTATATCCGTGGTTCATTGTAACCGGAGTATTAAAAATGAAACTATGGGATCTGGTTTTTACCGTTGCAATAGTCGTTATTGCTGTCTGGTACCTGTACCGTAAGTTTGTTGTGAACAAAGGTTGTTCCTGCGGTTCTTCGTGTTCAAATACAAAAAGTGGAAAATGCACTTCTCCTTCTACTGACGACAATCGTAACAGCTGTAATTGTCAGGATGGTGAGTAGGCATGGGCTGGAAAGATATTTTGTTTATCCTGGCTCTCTTCTGTGTTACCGCTTTCATCCTCTATCGAGCTGTTAAGAAGAAAAAATGGTGTCCAGACATCTACGGCTCCGACTCCTGTGGTGTTAACGACAAACAAAAAAAATCACAAAAAAAACAGTCTTTTCCCGACCCTTGATTATGAATGCTATTGAAGTGCATAACCTTCGCCATCAGTATAACAGGCGAACGATTTATGAGGATCTTAACTTTTCCATTCCGGAAGGAACTATCTGCGGTCTGCTTGGTAAGAACGGCCAGGGAAAAACCACCCTCGTAAACATCCTGATGGGTTTTCTTAAACCCACCAGCGGTAAATGTCTGGTTCTTGGAGAGGACTCTCACGATTTACCGCCAGCCACCAGGAACCGTATTGGCCTGCTGCATGAAGGGCATCTTGCCTACGAATTTATGAATATTGCCCAAACCGAAAAGTTTTATCGTGGCTGTTACCCGAACTGGGAGGCTGAGATTTTTTACGATCTGGTTGAAAAAATGGGTTTGCCTCATGATCACAAGGTTGCAAATATGTCCTGTGGTCAACGTTCCCAGGTAGTTCTCGGCGTGATAATGGCGCAGAATCCTGATCTGCTGATCCTTGATGACTACTCCATGGGACTTGATGCTGGTTATCGGAGGCTTTTTCTTGATGTACTCCACGACTTTGCGGCATTGGGAGGCAAAACGATATTTGTGACCAGTCATATTATTCAGGATCTGGAGCAGCTTGTGGACACCATGATTTTCATTGATCAGGGTGAAATAATGCAAACCGGGCTTGATGATTTCATGAACTCTTTTCATAAGTATGTCTTTCATAACGGCGGCGAACTGGATCTTAGCACAGATGATGTTGTCAAAGGATTTGAGCAGAGAGGTGAACTCGTGTCATTGTATTCGTTTGCCGATGAAGAAAAGGTGAAACAACATCTGACAACACTCGGTATTCATGCTAAAGAATTACAAAAAGTTGAAATGACTCTGGAAGATGGGTTTATCGGCCTGATGGGGAAATACTAATATGCTTCCTTCACTTCTTTTGAAAGAATGGCTCAAGCTGAAGCGGTATTTTGCTGCTGCTTTACTGCTTAATTTTGGAATCTGCCTGAAAATTTTTTTCGATATTCGTCAGCAGATGCACTCAGAACATGCCGAAATGGTTTGGTATCAGGCGATACATATACATACTGTGCTGTATCAGGATATACGTTACCTGCCGCTTATCACCGGATTAGTCCTTGCCGCAGCCCAGTTTGTACCGGAAATGCTCGGGCGGCGCTTACGACTCTCTTTGCATCTACCGGCAAGCCGTGGCTTTATGCTTTTTTCCTGCCTGCTTTCCGGTCTGTTGCTCTATCTGCTAATCTGTGTACAGGACACTATTATTATTTATCTGACGCTGCAAAATTATTTCCCTGTTGAGGTGGCAAACTCCTCACTGCCAACCATGCTTCCCTGGTTGCTGGCTGGTTTGCTTGGTTACCTTGGCGGTGTTACCGTCCTTCTTGAAACCCACTGGCCCAGACGGATTTTTCTGCTTCTGATTTTCTCCGTTCTGATTACGATGCTGTTTTCCGGAAACGGATACGGCTGGTTTACTCCGGCTATCCCTTATCTTTTACTGCTTTTTCCGATGGCTTTCTGCTCTGTTTTTGAGTCTGCCCGCAGGTTCCAGGAGAGAGGTGTATAATGATGACAATTATTTCACGTTACAGTGCAATAGTTCTTGCGATAATTGCAATGAGCTATGGCCTTCCCGCAGGCTTTGATAAGGTATTGGGCCAGGAAGTAGGCAATCCGTTGCTCTTTTTTAGTCCTCCACAGAAACAATTTATATACAGAGAGTCGCTGGGAGGCCATCGTTTTAACTATATGAATGAAGAAGGCACAGCCTACAGCCGAACAGATTTCGAGTATCAGCTTCCATTTCTCTATTATAAAAATCTTGAAAAGAAAAAATTACTACCGGTAAGTATTGACGGCCAGAGCTTTGATAAGAAAGCTATTAAAGCCGGTAAACAGGGATTGGAAATTAAAAGCCGCCATCTGGCTGGCCACCATCCTCAGATTGAATTGTATCCTCTGTTTAATAATAATCCGGAAGTGGCAATTATGCCTTTTCCTGAAGATGTATTCCGTTTTACCGATCAGGCAATGGAATTTGTTAACGCCGATACCAACCGGATCGATACCAGTCTGACCACAAGTTTTACAGCATCACTTGAGAGTCTTGGCTTTGCTTTTCCAGCCACTGTAATAGGCGGAAAAACCACCAATCTCAAACCCTTTGATGAAGGTTTTTTTATTCGTGACAGCAAAGGGCAGGTTTTTCATCTGAAAAGGGTTCTGGATAAACCGGTAATCGTTAAAACCCCGATTGATTCAACACTTGCAATTAAAGATATAATTGTTTCCGAAAACAGACGTAAAGAATTTTACGGCATCATTACCACTGAGCAGGGTGGTCTTTACCTGATTTCCTATGATAATTACCATCTGATTACGCTGCCGGTGGAAAAATACCTGCCCGCCAGTATGGATTTTAAACTACTTATAAATCCGCTGTACAAGACAGGCATCACCAGTGGGGCTGTAATGGTTCACGGGACAGCCATGGACAGTAACTACCAGTCGTTTCGTTCCTATGATCTTGAGCGACACAATCCAGTACCTGTCCTGATCCGGATCTTGCGGGATCTGCTCTTCCCCTTCCAACTCAGGTTTGACAATCCATACCGTGGACAGGCGGATGTACAATTCCAGCTTGGCGGATTCTGGTCACTGGCCGGTATTCTGTCAGCCATTGGTTTGTTATTTCTTTTTGGTCGGAAAAATCGCCAAGCACCCATCAGTAAGAGTGATGTTGCTCTCATCGCATGTACCGGATTTTTCGGTCTGACCGCCCTATTTTTTATCACCAGAGAATAAAAGTGATTAGGAAAAACGGTTCATCCGGCTCAAGCGTACTTTTCAATAAAACAGCCATCTGTAGAAGGCTTATCTGTTACAAAGACAAG
>DQVD01000269.1 GCA_015661935.1 Desulfocapsa sulfexigens
CAGAAATGCTGATCAGAAATGGCAATAAATATCAGGTGGTTCTCTACTGGTACCAGAACAGAGGGCGCATTATTGGTTCGGAATATTGGGAGAAAATATTCCTGGTAGTTGACGCTCTCCGCTTGGGGAGACGTGACGGAACCTTTGTTCGAATCATGTCAACTGTCCAGGGTGATAATATTGAAAAGGCTTCTCAGGAAGCAGGAGAATTTGCAGAACAGGTAATGAAGACCCTTGAATCCTATCTGCCAGGTCGTATATTATGAATACTCAAGCCACAATAAATCGACAAGCAATACTTTCTCTGGGAATTATGCTGGGAGGCCTCGTCTTTCTCTACTTCCCAATCTTGCAAAATCTTGCCCATGACTGGGATACTAACGACAATTACTCACATGGATACTTTATTCCCATACTTTCCGCTTACCTTATTTACACATACAAAGATGAGCTTAAACACCTTCCTCTGCAAAGCAACATATTAGGCCTGTTTCTTTTTGCAGCAGGCCTCGTTCAACTCATTATTGCCCAAACCGGATCTGAATTTTTTCTCCAACGTACATCACTCATCCCTGTCCTTGCAGGACTAGTTCTTTTTTGCTTGGGATTTGCCTTCCTGAAAAAGCTTTTCCTCCCCATCGTCTACCTTATTTTCATGGTCCCCTTACCAGCAATTATCTGGAATAAAATTGCCTTTCCAATGCAATTATTCGGTTCTTTTCTCACAGAAAAGATTGTTACTCTAATGGGTGTTCCAATTTTTAGGGAAGGGAATGTCCTTCATCTGGCCGGAACAAGCCTTGAAGTTGTAGATGCCTGTTCAGGCCTTCGTTCACTAACCACCCTTTTTGCCCTAAGTGCTATCTTTGCAATACTCTCAAACCACAAAACCTGGCACAAATGGGTACTTTTCTTTGCCGCAGCCCCCATTGCAATCTTTGCCAACATTGTCCGCCTCTCAGCCACTGCACTCCTTGCCACAAAATACGGCAGCGATGTTGCCCACGGTTTTCTCCATGATTTCTCTGGTATTGTTGTTTTTGCAGTGGGAATCGTACTTTTGGTGGTACTTAGCAATCTGCTTAAGAAAATTTAACCATTTGTACCAAAAACATGAAATCGGCCCTCTATTCCAAATAAACATAATCCAGATAAATGAGTCGCTTCTTCTCCTGCTCCACAACAAAAATCTTAAAATTTTGAATTTCAGCAAGATTCAGCAAGCGATTCCGGGGACCATTTTCCACATCTTCCAGAGAAACAACTATATCATTCCAGCCCTGTTTCAATAAAAACTTACGATTAAATCGATCATTGTAATGGTTAGCATGTGCAGAATCATGGACACGACACACAATCTCCAGTGGGTCGTCTTCAGGAAGATAAACACTGAAGAACAAATCACGAAACCCTCTCCAGTCACCTTGAAAATATTCAAGTGAAATACCGGAATACTTGTCAGTTGTCAATTGCACTCGCAGAGCCTGGTTCCCATGCCTGACAATTCTCTTCTGTATACATATCTTCTCTTCACTCTTCCACCGATCAACCTCATAGCCTGTTTCAAAATCAGATAGGACAGGAAACTGATTTCGTGCAATCCATTCATCAGTCCACCCTCTTACCAAAGGAATTAGAGCAACGTTACTGAGAACTAAAACAACACACAAAAACACGATTTTTTTGTACCCCTTCTGAGGATACAAGATGGCAAGAGTTATCAGACACCCCAACTGATTCCTTAAAATATCGATAATATCAGGAGAACGATCACCAGAATACATTTGCAATCCTTCGACACTAACACCAAGGAACAGCACTATCAAAAACACCTTTAGAGAAACACTAGAAAAAGAATGGCCAGGAAAACGATACTGAAAATATTTATAAAGCCACAACGAGGCGAGGGAAAAATAGAAGACATGCCCTAAATCCCACAATGCAACAAAAGACCTCCTGCCATGGGCTCCTGGACCACCATAAAAAAAGAAAGGTACACCGCAAAGCAATGCTGTGATTAGTATCTTCATTTACCCATCCAAAACAGTATGAAACCACCAGGCACAATTGCCTCCACCAGCAGTAACGGAACAACGTTCACACAACAGTAAGCTTTGTTAACGTAAACACACTATTTCCCCCGCAATAAACCAAAAAAATATAAATTGGGTATTTATACCTACTAACCCTGGTCAGGAAGAAGGCAGTTCACGGATAAGTGCCTTATGAGAAAACTTCTTTGAAAAAAAACAAGGAATTGTTCTGTAAGGCACTAAAGTTTCCTAGTTTTTTAAAGATGCTGTTACGTACAGCGTCCCCTGGCACAATTCCAACGTTCTCGTTAGATGAGTTCTGACACTGGAACAAGTCAAATATCATACTTCCCAAAGGTGTTTTTTACACTTCCATCCAATCAGCCTCCATTAGCTGTTGCTCACCCCTTCAGTGAAGCTCCACCGGCAGAGCCGGTGCCTTCGTGAGAGCCCCTGGTAGGGGATTTTGTTATTAAACCGCCCCTAAAGGGGCAACCTGTTAATTAAAATCCGGCAATGACAATTGACGCTTGTCTGAATCAGACTGATGCCGAATATATTCTCGAATTACTTCG
>DQVD01000400.1 GCA_015661935.1 Desulfocapsa sulfexigens
TCCATCTTGCCATCCAATCTCCCATTTGTCACGCTCCGGCCAGTATCCAACCCACACTGATGCTATAGAAATATCATTTTGGTTAGGTTCCAGCGTATCCTTAGTAGAATAGAAGTACATATCATCTACCCAAAAGCGTGTTTCTTGAGATTGACTCGCAGATGTTTCCATATAGAATTGATGCATTTGAGCTAAGTAGTGTTCTCCTGATTCAATGTATGAAGGGTTGTCTCCTAGAACAAAGCTATTTCTTCTATGTGTCGGATGTCTATCAAGTTCAACATGCAGCCAAGTACCAGGCCCAGGAGTCAAATAATGATAATAGTGCTGATTTCCTGGCCCCTCATAAGGGCACCCTGCACCTTGGGAGCTTCCACTTCCCCAACATAGATAAGTTCCAATGTCAAAAGTATATCCTTTTACTGCAGTGAGGCTGCCATCTTTTGGTATTTCTGGCATTCCTTCTACTTTTAAATAAAAACTCCACCTGTCTGTATCTTCATCTGTTACAAACCTCTCATCTAATGGTTTGATGTCATACCATAACCACCATGATGCGATGTGTGTTCCTCCACTTGAAAATGCTGGGTCTTCATAAACTTTAAATGAACCTCCAGACGTTGTTGAAGGGGCTCTGTTTTCTGGATCTATTATAGCTAAGTTTCCATCACCATATCCAACCTCAAAATTTCTTGGCCCATAACCCCATGAACAAGTATCTCCTCCGCCAAGGGGGCCATCTGGATTCATTGTCCATCCCTCATGTGACGAGTACACATCATTACTCCATGTCCATCCAGGTTGGTTCGTTCCTTCACCCTCATCCCACTGATAGAGGTATTTTTTTTCAGCAGAAGCAGATGTATTAATAAGAGCAAAAGTCGTAGCAATAAGAGATATGTTTAAGAATTTTTTGCCTATCGATTTCATATTCAGAGATCCTCAATGGTATTATTTAATAAAAACAAAATAGTTTGAAGTAACGGAACCGGGATAACCTGAAGTGGTCAAGTAAAAGTCAGGAATTCCCGACATCCCCGGAAACCCAGCAATAGGTCAATTTGTTAAAATGTATTTCGTAAACTTTTATAAAAAAAACATCGGTGAAACTTGAATTTATCTTGACATTCCAACGAGATAGCGATTTTTCGTTTTTTGTAAGAATAACACCAACTTACAAGGAGACGAAAATGTCTGAACCAACTGGAATCAAATGTAAAATTTACAAAGCTGAAGCAATTGCTCCACCTACCCGAACCAAGAGAACTGTGCGCAAACATCTTAATGCAGATGCCTTATTAAAGGCAATAAAACAAGATTTCCGTAAAATTCCGGATCATCGTGCCGGTAATTCGAAGATCTCCCTTGATGATGCGCTCATGTCTGCACTGGCTATGTTCCAACTTAAAGAACCGTCGTTACTCGCATTCGATAAGCGTCGCAGAGAAGAGCCGGATAATCTGCATACCATTTTCGGTATTGGCAATATCCCCTGCGACAGCCAGATGCGTACTATTCTGGATCCAATCCGGCTATCATCGCTGCGGGCACCATTTCTTAGCGTCTTTCGTCAGGTTCAGCGTGGCAAAGATTTCGAAAAGATGGCATTTATTGACGGTCACTACCTGCTCAGTGGTGACGGTACCGGCTTTTATTCATCCGAAAAGGTCACCTCTCCCTATTGTATGGGGAAAAGAAATAAAAACGGCAAAACCCTTTATCATCAGCAGATGTATGCCGCATCTTTTGTTCATCCTTATCACAAGGAGGTTATTCCAGTTTTCCCGGAAATGATCATCAAACAGGACGGAGCCAATAAAAACGACTGTGAACGGAATGCGTCCCGTCGCTTTTATGAAGATTTCCGTCGTGAACATCCACATCTTAAAGTCATTGTTGTTGAGGACGGTTTAGCCAGCAATGGTCCTCATATCCGAGATCTCATTCGCCTGGGTTTTCGTTTCATTCTTGGGGCAAAACCTGGTGATCATACATTTCTGTTTGCACAGATTGATGCTGCTATTGAAGATAACAGAATAAACGAACTGCAGTATCAGGATCCCGATGATCAGGATAAAATTCACCATTTTCGGTATTTGAACCAGGTTCCATTAAATAAGACGAATTCTGATTTGTTGGTCAATGTTCTTGAGTACTGGCAAGTTGGCAAAGATGATAAAATCACAAAATTTTCCTGGGTTACCGACCTCCCCATAACCGATGAGAATGTGTTTGATCTCATGCTGGCCGCACGTGCACGCTGGCGAATAGAAAACGAGACATTCAATACTTTGAAAAATCAAGGATACAACCTTGGTCACAGCTACGGTCTCGGAAAGCAAAATTTGAGTGCTGTTTTTACCATTCTGATGATGCTTGCCTTTCTGATCGATCAGGTACAACAGATGAGTTGCTGGCTCTTTCAAAAAGCATGGAAGAAGGCAGAGTCAAAGCGATACCTGTGGGAGCGTATCCGCAGCTTTTTTGTGGATTACCGTGTTGACAGCATGGAAACCATTTTACGGGCCATAGCCCATGGATTTGAACGTCGAGAGCTTAAAGAAGTATACCAGACGTAGCGGTCGGGCGATTTCAGATTGTCAAAGATCGTGCTCTGTTGATTTTGTATTAGCAGAGCGGATGGACAAGTTTGTCCATAATTGTTATAAATTCGGTAAGATGTACTGTTTGGTTGTCGTGGTATGACGCAATGACCTCAATAAAGGGTTATTGATAGCACTTTTTGCTTATTAACCCATAAAAACAGGTTCACTCAATTCCATAACGGGAGTGGCTGACATCCACCCTTCTTCATAACAAATACTTACCAAAAATTAATTTGATTTCAATAACGAAACAAACTATCCAGAAGAAATAGTTTTTATCAGAAATTCAACACTAACTATTTTATTGGAGATTATCATGAAAAACACAAACAAATTAATCCCTGGTGCCATTGTTCTTTTATTCAGTACCGCACTTGCCCTTTCAAATGCTTCTGCCAGTACCACAGAAGCAGCAGCAGGAGCCACTGAGGAAATTGTAAAACAGACTACTGGTGACATAGTCAAGGAAGCAGCAGGACAGGTTGTTGATTCCGCCAAAGAA
>DQVD01000391.1 GCA_015661935.1 Desulfocapsa sulfexigens
GATTATCTGCATGGGCAATTGAACATGCCAGGAACATAATTGTTATTATACCAATAATATTTTTCATAATATTCCTATTTTTGATTATTCGATGCTCTTGTTTAGAAGCATAACTCGGTGATAAATGACATGGCTAATCTTGTATCTTGTCTTCGGGGTATCTTTGAATGTTGTCCAATCACAACATCTCAACATACCCTAAACCTAGGCGCTGGTAATTGAGGAGCGAGACTCCGATATCAGCCATGTTGTTTTCTTAAAGCCCCGTACTATCTGCGGTCTTTGCGATGAAAGCTCCCTTTTCGTTTCCCTTTGTATTTCTTTTTCGCAGGAATGGTTCTGGCAACTTCAATGGAAACGGTTTTCCCATTGATTTCCGATTGCTGAAAAGCACCTAAAACTTGTGCGGTATATCTGCTGTCCACTTCCAGGGTGGCAGAGTTTCTTAAGATTTCTATGCGACCAATTTTTATTCGCCCTACATCCTGGATTTCATTTATTTTTCCTATGATCCCCTGAGGCACAATCCCCTGCCGTCTACCAACGTTGAGACTAAATGTGGTGTACTTCTGCCTGGGATGTGAATCACGGAATGCATCTTTTTTATTTCTGTCTCTTCTGGAGCCCTGTTGCACCATATCCGTGACGTTAAGATCAGTGGC
Source organism: Desulfocapsa sulfexigens (assembly GCA_015661935.1). GTDB lineage: Bacteria > Desulfobacterota > Desulfobulbia > Desulfobulbales > Desulfocapsaceae > Desulfocapsa > Desulfocapsa sulfexigens_A. The sequence continues at coordinate 663 of DQVD01000391.1, forward strand.
ATTCTTGTAATATTCAAGAAAGCGATTGAATTCCAAAGAGAGAAAACGTTTTACAAGATCAGCACGATCCAGGTGAGCCAGTTTTTCTGCAATATCGTCATACAAAGGAGAAATCTGTTCTTCATTCACCTGTACACTTGTTACTTCATCAATAAGTTTGACTAACTGTTTACTGCAAATCTGCGCCCCTGTTGGGACTAAACACTTAATGAATTTTTTCTGTATTTTTTTCTCGATTTGCCTGAGTTTATACTGTTCATTGGCTGCCAGGATGACAATGGCAGTTCCTTTGCGTCCAGCACGCCCTGTACGTCCACTGCGGTGAGTATAGGCTGCAGGTTCATCTGGGAGATTGTAGTTGATAACATGAGTTAAGTCAGTTACGTCAAGGCCGCGGGCTGCAACATCTGTGGCTACCAGAATCTGAAGATTTCTACAACGAAATTTACCCATTACCTGATCACGCTGTGCCTGTGAAAGATCTCCATGCAAGGCATCAGCATTGTAACCATCCTGAATAAGTTTGCCGGCAACTTCATGGGTTTCCCGTCTGGTTCTGCAAAAAATAATTGAGTAAATATCAGGGCTGTTATCAACGATTCGTTTTAGAGCCAGATATCTGTTGCGCGGATGAATCAGGTAATATTCATGCCGAACATTTTTAGAACCGGCATTTTTAGTTCCAATAGTGAGTTCAACTGGATTCGACATATACTTTTTGGCAATCATGGCAACTTCTCTTGGCATGGTTGCGGAAAAGAGAAGGGTGTTTTTCTCTTTAGGAGTGTAGGAAAGAATTTCGGTCAGGTCATCCTTAAAACCCATTTGCAGCATTTCATCGGCTTCATCAAATACAACATAATTAATGTTTGAGAGATTGATTGCTTTGCGGTTCAATAAATCCTTCAAGCGCCCGGGAGTTGCAACGACTATTTGAACCCCTTTGCGCAGCTTGTTCATTTGCTGGTCAATACGGGTGCCGCCATAAACTGATAAAATAGAAAGTTTTGGAATGTATTTTGAGTAGGCTGTAATATCTTTTGCAACTTGAATACATAATTCACGGGTGGGGCAAAGAACCAGGCCTTGAGTTTGTTTTTTTAAAGGATCCATCCAATGAATCAGGGGTATTCCAAAAGCAGCGGTTTTTCCTGTCCCTGTTTGCGCAAGACTCACAAGATCGACTTGTTCTTTGAGCATCAGTGGGATAACTTTTTCCTGAACAGGAGTCGGTTGGGTAAATCCCAGTTCTGAGATACCTTTAAGAATATTGTCGTTAATGCCCAGGTCTTTAAATGATGTCATAATTGTTTTCCATCCTGATGTTAAAAAAAGTAGCATTGAAATAAAAAAAATGCGCAATCCCTATCAGGACGGTTGCACAGTTGATAAGAGGTTCTTGTGATGAGTACAAGAAGATCCAGAGTAAATTCTATTGAGGCTGTACTGTAGGGAGTATTACGAATAAAGCAAGTGCTTTTTTAGACTGTTGCAAGAAGTAAAAAGAGATTATCAACTGAATCTTTCGCGAATTTTAGACGTTACAGACGTCAACTCCTGCAGCTTCATCAGGTGAAGAAGACTCCCGTATAAAGTGGCAGCTGCGGCAATTAATAAAGCCAGCACTAAGCATGCTTGAAAGAGCCCTCCATTTAACTGAGCCATAAAGAAGTTTCTGCTCCATAACAGAAGCAATGCCATCATTGAGCCTGCTACAGCAATTTTGCCAAGAGCTTTTAAGAGATAGCTGACAGAGTAGCCACCAGTCTTGATATACAATACAACACTCAGGAAAAGAAAATTAAGAATCATTGAGCAGGAAGTTGAAAGGGCGATGGCCAGATGTTGAAACTGTTCAATGGTAAAGGTAATAATCAGGATATTGGTCCCCACAGCAACAAATGAGGCGATAAGTGGATATTTTGTATCTTCCAGTGCATAAAAAACAGGTACCAAAATCTTATTTGATGAATAGGCAAAAAGGCCAATTGCATACAATGTAAGTGTGTTTGCCGTGGCAGTGGTGTCAAAGGCCGTAAAGGCACCACGCTCAAAGATAATATGAATAATTGGTTCGGCAAGGAGCATAAGTCCTATGCTTGCTGGAATGGTTAGGCTGAATACCATGGTGAGTGATGAGACCATGGTCTCCTTCATGCCACTGATATCTTTTTTTGCAGCATGTCTTGCAAGAACAGGCATGGCGGCGATGGAAAGGGCAACCCCAAAGACTCCAATGGGAAGCTGTACAAGACGAAAACCATAATTAAGCCAGGAGACAGATCCTTCAACACAGGATGATGCAAAGTTGGTATTTATGAAAATATTAATCTGCGTCGGGGAAAGACCGATTATTGCGGGAATCATAAGGGTTATGATACGTTTCAATCCAGGATCTTTAATGCTTAAATGTGGAGTGAATTTAAATCCGCATCTCAAGAGGGTGGGGAACTGAATCATAAGCTGAAGTGTTCCACCGATTAACGTTCCAATAGCCATCCCTGCAATGGCAGGGTACCCAAATTTGGGCAGAATAAAGGCAAGGCTTACACCGCCAACAATGGAACCAAGGTTGAAGAAGGCGGAGGCCATGGCCGGAACGAAAAACTTTCCTCTGGAGTTAAGGATACCCATAACAACTGCAGCGAGCGAAATGACCACCAGAAATGGAAGCATGATCCTGGTGAGCAGGGTGGTAAGCGCGGTTTTTCCCTCAACTGCGGAAAAATCAGAGGCCAGCAGATTAACCAGCGGGCCTGCAAAAATGATTCCGATCAGGGTAAGCAGGGAGAGAAGGACTCCAAAGAAAACCAGAACATTTGAGGCTAGCTGCCAGGTTTCTTCTTTGGTTCGATTCGTATCATAATCCGTAAAAACTGTTATAAAAGCGGCAGATAATGCCCCTTCTGCAAAGAGATCCCGAAGCAGGTTTGGAACACGAAAGGCGACAACAAAGGCATCATAAGCCATCCCTGCGCCGAACATTCCGGCAAAGATTTGTTCTCTCACAAGCCCGAGAACACGACTGCACATCACTGCAATGGAAACAGTGCCGGCGGATTTCGCGATTGTGCCACTCTGTTTTGCTTTGTTTTTCACGTATGATCAGGGAGTTGGAATAGTTAGGGATTGAGAGTATATAAATTTTTCAATAATACTGTTTTTCCTTCACCATTGCCACAGAAAGTAGTGCTATTTTCTCATTTGGTATTATTTAACTGGAATGCGTCCGGAATGATCGAACATCCTTGACTTTCATTGGAAATATTGAATATATGAGTACTGGTTTATTCGTTATTGTCTGAATTTGAACAGGGGCCCTGGCTCTTTCGGGATAAGGCCCTTGTTTTCTTTTGTGAGACGTAATCTTCAAGGAGGTTTGCATGCAGGCTATCAGTAAGATAAGAAACATCGCGATCATTGGACATGGCAGTTGTGGAAAAACTTCTTTGGCAGAGGCTATGCTGTTTACGGCAGGTAAGATTAATCGTCTTGGTAAAGTTGATGACGGAAGTTCCGCGCTTGATTTTGAAGACGAAGAAGTGCAGCGTAGTATTTCAATTAATACCTCCTTTCACAATTATTCCTGGAAAAAGCATGATGTTTTTCTTATGGTTACTCCTGGTGACGATAATTTTATTAATGAAACGTTTATGGCAACGCAGGTTGCTGATGCC
>DQVD01000276.1 GCA_015661935.1 Desulfocapsa sulfexigens
GATAATAGGATTTATCAAGACTTTTACATAGCCCATCCAATTAATAGATCGAGTTGGGTTTCAGTTTTGTTGCTTATATTGCTAAGGAACGTGCACGAAATAAATTGAACAAATGAATATCCTTTTTCGGAGTCTCACAAGCTCGCTTACCTCCGTCTTCTGCGTTGTTCGCTAGTCACATAACCCGTTATGTTCCCGCCTCACGCCTTGAATACGAAAAAAATGCCTATTCATTTTTATTCAATCTATTTCGCTCCCGTTCCTAAGGCAACCATTCCTTCACAAGATTGTGTTATTTTAACAAGATTAATGTGCGCTGGTATGGAAAAGAGTCCTGTGGACTTAATCATTTACTTTTAAATCGAGGTGAAAATATATTGATGGACTAAATCAGCGGATTTCGCTGGAATCAACATAGGCATAAGCACTATGTTTATGTATGGATTCAAAACTTTCCACACTTGCAGAGAACCAGGTTATTTTTGTGTCATCAAGCGCTGATACGGCAATTTTTCGTACCACATCTTCAACAAACATCGGGTTTTCGTAAGCCCGTTCTGTGACATGCTTTTCATCTGGACGCTTAAGCAGAGCCCAGAGCTCACAGGATGCAGAATCCTCTATCAGTCGAATCAGCTCCTCAACCCATATAAATTTCTTGAATTTAACATTCAGGGTAACCTCTGCGCGCTGATTATGCGCTCCAGCGTCACTTATTTCTTTGGAACAAGGGCATAAAGTAGTGATGGGAACCTTCACAGAAAGAATAAAATCACTATCTGTTCCAACCTCTCCTGTAAAACTGCATTCGTACTCCATCAGACTTCTGGTTTTTGTTACAGGTGCTTTTTTTTCTATAAAATAGGGGAAGGACATTTCAACCCTTGCACTTTCTGCTCGCAACCCCTCTTTTACTTCGGCCAGAAGATCAGGAAAGTTAGTTACACTCAATTCATCCATATATTTATTGAGAACTGAGGTGAATGTAATGACACAGCTTTCTCGATATTCACCAGGCATACTTGCCTGAAGAGATACTGTTGCAACACTGTTCTGTAAACCGCCATTCTTCTCGCGAATGCGGACAGGGATCTGAATGTCTTTAATTCCAACAGACTGAATCTTCATAACTGAGCCTTCTACCGAAGTTGAGTTGAATCACGAACGCCCAGAGAATTATATATCTCCAGAGTGGCTTGAGAAGAGTTAAGGGTGAAAAGTTGAATGCCCCGAACATCATTATCAAGAAGATCGCGAATCTGTTCTGTGGCCCAGTGAATACCTACTTTTTCCACATATGCATCATTTTCGGCACGATAGACTGCTTTTAATAATCGCGCCGGAATTCTGGCTCCGCCTGCTAGTTCTGCAGTTCGAATCAGGCCGCTTTTTGTGCTAACAGGCATGATACCAGCAATATTTGGTACATGAATTCCCGCAAGTTCACACCGTTCACAGTAATCGTAATAGTCACGGTTTTCAAAGAAGAGCTGGGTTACAATATAATCGGCACCGGCATCTACCTTTTCTTTAAGATAATCTATCTCCTGTAAACGATTAGGTGTACCCGGGTGTCCTTCAGGAAATCCTGCAACACCAACGCACATCTCTGGAAAATGTTTTTTTATATAGGCTACAAGATCCGCGGCATATGTAAAAGCATCAGCTGGCTCCACAAAATTCTTTTGACCTTTAGGAGGATCGCCATGTAATGCGAGAATATTCTGAATACCCGCTTCCTGATATGTTTCTAAGATACTATGCATTTCAGCGCGAGTACTGCCGACACAGGTAAGATGAGAAACGACTGTAATGTTAGTTTGTTCCCTGATGCGTACAACCAAATCATGGGTTCTGTCTCTGGTTGAGCCTCCCGCACCATAAGTAACACTTACATATGATGGGCCAAGGGGCATGAGGTTTGAAATTGTTTTTAAGAGACGATCTGCAGCTGCATCTTCCTTGGGTGGGAAAAATTCAAAACTGAAGGTTGTCTTCTGGTTGTCAAGAAGGTCTTTAACGAGCATGTGGGCTCCAGTGTTTTAGAAGTCGTTGTTGATATGTTCATATAGAAAAATTTATTGCAGTCTTTACCCTTTTTTGGCTTATTCGACAAGTTTGAAATAGAAGTGGGGGGAATCATGGAATCATTATGGCTATGATTTGCTATCTTTTTATATCCATTTCCTGCTTTTCAGTGTAAATTGTAACTTTTTCACATGAAAAGTAATAAAGTTCCCAGCTAGGCACAAATAAATGGATGACCAACAAGTTCAAGTACGAATCGACAAATGGTTGTGGGCTGCCAGATTCTTTAAAACACGAAGCCTGGCCACAAAAGCTGCCTCTGGTGGTAAGGTTTTTGTTAACGGCCAACGCAGCAAACCTTCCAAGCCTGTTATGATTGGTGATAAACTTACCATTCATAAAGGCCCGGTTGAGTGGATTGTTGTTGTACTCGGCCTTTCCGGTCGAAGAGGCCCTGCGACTGTAGCAAGAACTCTATATGAGGAAACCGGGGAATCCATTCAAAACCGTGAAGAACAAAGGCAGGAACGATCTTTGTTTTATGCAGGACAAACAATGCCTGCTAAAAGGCCTGGTAAACGCGATCGACGCAAAATAAGGGAATTTATTCGCAAAGGTGAATAAAAATCTAACCCCGTTGAGCTGAATAAGTGCCTTAGCGGCAGGGTTAACTATCTGATTTTAAATTTTCTCCTGATTTCTTGTCTTTTATTACATCTTTTCAGGAGTAAGACACTAAAAGGAAACGTACAATGAACAAAGTAGAAAGAGCATTAATCAGCCTTACTGACAAATCAGGGATAGAAGAGTTTGCCAAAGAACTGGCAGATCTTGGTATAGAGATTTTATCCACTGGAGGCACTGCTGCAAAAATTCGTGAAGCTGGCGTTGATGTTATGGATGTCTCTGAATTCACAGGTTTTCCTGAAATGTTGGATGGGCGCGTGAAAACTCTTCATCCCAAAGTGCATGGTGGTATCCTGAATCAAAGAGCAAATAAAGATCATCAGAAGCAGTGTGCAGAACATGGACTTAAAAATATCGATCTCATTGCTGTAAACCTGTATGCCTTTGAAAAAACCGTTGCAGATCCCAATTGCACATTAGGTGATGCCATTGAAAATATAGATATTGGCGGGCCCACTATGCTGCGTGCATCTGCTAAAAATTTCCACGATGTAACGGTTATTGTTGATCCCGCAGATTACCCTCAGGTCTTAAAAGAGATTAAAGAGACAGGCAACACAACTTTGAAAACGAGATTTCGCCTGGCTGCAAAAGTTTTTAAACTTACCTCTGTTTATGATACCACCATTTCTGCATGGCTTGAAAAAGTCGATGTCGACGGTAACGATTATTTCAAATAGAGGGAAGTTGATATGTTAAAAATGGCAGTACTACTTTCCGGAAGCGGTCGTACACTTGATAATTTCCATGAAAGAATCCATGCTGGAACTCTTCAGGCTGAGGTACAGGTGGTAATATCAAATGTTGCTGATGCTCTTGGTCTTACAAAAGCAGAGAATTATGGTTATCCTGCATTTCATGCTGCGGACAATGATGCGATCAATTCTATCTTGCAGAACTATGATGTAGACATCATCGCTCTTGCAGGATACCTCAAATTGTATCAGGCCCCATCCGCTTTAAGTCGTGCTGTCATTAACATTCATCCATCGCTTATTCCTTCCTTTTGCGGGGATGGTTTTTATGGTTCAAGGGTTCATAAGGCTATCAAAAAACGTGGTTGCATGGTGAGTGGCTGTACTGTCCATTTTGCCAATGAAGTATACGATGAAGGCCCGATAATTCATCAGCAATGCGTTGTACTTGATTACGAAGATACGCCTGATGATATTGCCGTGAAAGTGTTTGCTGCTGAATGCGAGGCTTTTCCTGAAGCCATTAACAGAGTAAATGATAAAGGTATCGACTTTTTCTGGGATAGGGGATAGGGGGAATTATGGCGACTGGTATACTTTTAAATTCTGATGAGGTCACCCTTGCAATCAATCGAATCAGCCGTCAGGTTCTTGAAAAAAATCATAGGCCTGACAATCTTGCCATAGTGGGAATTCATACCTGCGGTGTTTTTCTGGCTGAGCGAATAAGAACTTATATAAAATGCCAGACATCACAACTTGTCCCATACGGCAGCCTTGATATTAATCTTTACCGTGATGATTGGAGTCTCATGTCCCAGAACCCTGTGGTAAAAACTACTGATATCAGTTTTAAGGTTGAGGATATGGATATTATCCTGGTTGACGACGTACTCTTCACCGGAAGAACCATTCGCGCAGCTCTCGAAGCTTTAATGGATCATGGAAGGCCGCGGAGCGTACAACTAGCCATTCTTATTGACAGGGGAGGGCGTGAGCTTCCAATTCAAGCTGACTATGTCGGGTTAAGTACTACTGTTCGAACTCATGAACGAATCCAGGTAATGTTTGAAGAAAATGGCGGGCAGGATGAAGTGTTATTGCTCGGCCATAAGGGAGATGGGAAGAAATAATTATCCAGATAATGTGCGCCGAATTTTCGTTTGTCTTCATCGTTGTGTCAATAAGCGCATGGCAGCACTATGTAACTATTGCTACAACGACGAAGACGGACGAAAAGGCAAGCAGGATTTGATAATTATTTCTTTCCATCTCCGTAAGTAAACCTAAAACATGAACACTTCTAAATAACCCTGTAATACTCGTAGAACTTTCTCTTTCCACTTACACACTAAAAAAAATATGGAACTTCTGGCACCAGCCGGTAACACCGAAAATTTTCTTGCAGCAATGGAAGCGGGCGCAGATGCGGTTTATGTCGGTGCCCCATCATTAAACGCCCGAAACCTTGCACGGGATTTGCGCCTTGAAGAAATTTTTTCCATGGTACAATACTGCCATAACAACGGAAAAAAAATCTACATTGCTGCCAATAGTCTTGTTCGTGAACAGGATCTCTCTCAGGCTGTGGAAACCCTCGGATACCTCGAGGCCATGCAAACAGATGGTCTTATTGTCCAGGATCTCGGACTTGTTCGCATCATAGGTGAATATTTCCCGGATATACCGCTCCATGCATCTACGCTTCTTTCTGCAAATAATTCATTGGCACTACAGGGTTTTCAGACCATGGGTTTTGAGCGTGTAGTACTGGCTCGCGAACTCACCCTTAAAGAAATCGAACTTCTTTGTCAAAAAAGCAGTATTGAGATTGAAGTTTTTGTCCATGGAGCGATCTGTTTTTCCTATTCAGGTCTTTGCCTGTTTTCTTCGTTTCTGGGAGGAAAGAGCGGATTACGAGGAAAATGCGTACAACCCTGTCGTCGTCATTATAGTTGGCGCAGCAAACAAGGGGGCAAACCCAGGTCACAAACAAAACAAAAACAGAAATCAAAAACAGCAGGCAAGGGACAGTATCTTTTTTCAATGAACGATCTTTCCGCTTTAGAGGCTGTTCCTGCTTTAATAGCTGCAGGAGTCGCCTCACTTAAAATAGAAGGACGCCTGAGGTCTGCTCACTACGTTTCAAATATTGTTAAAGCTTACCGTCTGGTGATAGATGCAAGCTCTGGCAACTTCCAGGAAGCCTTAGCAGAAGCAAATATTCTCAGTAACCGCGCAATGGGTAGAAAGTCATCTTCCGGTTACTTTTTCTCCCCACAGCCAATGGCTGCAATCACGCCGTATCATTCAGGAAATACGGGTGATTTCATGGGCAGGCTTGGAGCTATCAGGACGTTCGAAGACAGGCTATACGCAAAACTCAGTTTAAAGGAAGAACTTTCGGAGGGGGATCGCCTGCGATTACACGCAGAACCATCCGGGAAAGGATTTGCCTTTACACTAAAAGAACTTCGCTCAGGAAATGATGCTGTTGAAACAGCTCCAGCTGGTACTAAGGTACAGCTTCTTGTTCCTGACTGGGATTTCTACAAAAGTTCAGTAAGGATTGATGTTTACAGGGTTGATGTCAAGAAAGATAGCATCAGGCTTAATATCACACTTCCTGATATTCGAAAAAGCAGGGCTACGCTTGACGAGCTTTATTCTGAAAAGAGTGTTCATGTATCAAAAGTAATGGCTGAAATAGCCTCTCCACTCGCAGATGATGAAATCCCGGAAATTAAAAACCCGAAAGTATACGTTAGCAAAAAAACAAAAAAAGCTACCAGGAAAATAAAAAACCCATTGGATATATGGCTTCGCGTGGATTCTGCTAAATCACTTTTCAAGGTGTTGCCCTTTAACCCCACCCGATATCTGATCCCTGTCAACAAAGCCAATATGAGCCAGACAGGACAACTGAAACGATATCTCGGAAGAAGGGTTCGGGATCTCACATGGTGTTTACCGTCAGTATTATTTGAAGGCGAACAGGGAAGACTGAAAAAGCAAATTCAGTCACTTATTCGATCCGGCTTCAGAAGCTTTCAGCTTGGTCACATAACACAATTCACTTTTTTTCAAAATGAACAGCGTGTGTATCTTTCTTCTGATTACACTGTTAATCTGCTAAATAGCCAGTCCGTAGTACTAATGGAGGAGGGCGGTCTTGAATCGGCACAACTCTCTATTGAAAGCGACAAAAAAATACTTATCGAACTTATTGCCAGATATCGCAGATACCACAGTGAGCTTAAACTTGGCCTCACAGTATATGGTGCTCCTGCACTTTTTACGGCAAGACTTGATCCTGAACATTTTCAATACAACAAAACGCTGACAAGCCCTAAGCAGGAAGAGTTTATACTTGTAAAAAAAGAGAACGTTACGGCCACGATCCCTGTACGCCCCTTTTCCTTGCTTCCTTATCTGTTTGAATTGAAATCAACAGGTCTCAATTATGCTGTAATCGATTTAAGCAATATGAACATGGGTAAGAAAGAGATGGAGGAGTTAACCGAAAGATTGAGTGGTAGCGGCAAATACTCAAAGCTTCCAACCTTTAATTATTTAGGAACTCTTGAATAGAGAACTTATATAATTCCAAGCAAATATCCCCTGGATTAATCAGTAGATAACTGTTTTGTTGATTCGTTTACGAAAAGAGACCTAACTCGTCAATACATTACGTATTCGTACTTAGTGCGGCTTTTTAAAGTAACCGATAGTTGTTTACAAATATTGTCTGATATGCTGATTATTATGCTTATGTCGCAAATATGTTCATGTATCGGAAAAACAAAGTTTCTGTGTGAATCATTCCCGGAAGTGGATACCAGATGAAAACCAATTGTAGTTATTTCAGCC
>DQVD01000186.1 GCA_015661935.1 Desulfocapsa sulfexigens
CAGAAGCCAGAATAGTTAGCAGCCTGCGGCTGAAATAACTACAGCCGGTTTTCATCTGGTATCCACTTCCGGGAATGATTCACACAGAAACTTTGTTTTTCCGATACATAAATAACCAGCAGTACAAAGGCTATTGAAAATAGCACATGGAATGAATGAATGCAAGTTGTGCCTGTTCTAGAGAGCAACAGCCTGTAACTTTAAAAAATGATTTCACACTACAGCCAATTACAGATAAGATAAAAAGAATATTCATATGTTTTTGATCCCCTCATCTACAACTACAACCTGTTTCTTTGTCCAGTGAACTGTACTGTTTCCGGTTGAACCGGGCGTAGTCTGTTTCTTTACGGTATCTTTTTTTATTCATCCTTACAAGCAAAGCTTCCCGATAAAGTAGGCGTTCACCAGCACCTCATTCTCGTCCGTTTGCGCCTGCTCACATATAACTGCATATGCTTCATAGCCCCAAACGGACGAATTTCCGAACCCTGTCGTACCTCCTCACTTTATCTTGTTTGACTTCAAAAAACATTGATGCTATATAAACGTTTGTTCAATATAAACCCGTTCAGCAATTTTTCAAAATACGCTGTAACCGATATCTTAAATAATCAGGATTACTATGAATTTCTCTGCAAACGCTCGTAAGATTATCATCCCCTTATTCGCCATGTTTCTTTTTCCTGCCCTATGTTTTGCGCAAACCGTAACTGTAAAAAAAGATAATGTTAATGTACGGACCGGCCCGGGAACTGAATTCCCCGTTTCCATGGAATTGTTTAAAGGGTATCCCTTGAAAGTTCACGAAAAAAAGGGGGATTGGTTTAGGATAAGTGATTTTGAAAATGACAAGGGCTGGATCTTTTCTACATTGGTAACTCCAGGATCCACAGTTATTGTAAACGGTAAAAAATCCATCAATATGCGTTCAAAACCAAACACAACTTCCTCAATCGTAGCCTCTGTTGATCGAGGTGTGGTGTTTACAAAGGTCGCCACGAAGGGGAAATGGGTTAAAGTTAAGCATAGTCAGGGAACGGTTGGATGGATATACAGCCCTCTTCTTTGGCCATAGAAAAGGCATCGTACATACAACTTAATATGCTTAGGGCCGAGTAAGACATTTACTCGGCCCTTTTGTTTCTTTATTAATGGCAGTCTTAAGATCTACTGGTAAGCGAACAACCTTTCCGGCTTTATTACGAAACAGAAAAAAACCATGTTCCAGGCCATACAGCATCAGCTCTCTGGTAATGGCGACATCTTTTTTACAATATTGACAGATTTTCTCTATTTCACCATTTCTATACCATTCCAGGGCTTGCAAACCATCTGCTGATTTTTTATACCCGAGTGTTGTTTGCGCTAGCCTGTCAAGACTTAAACGATACCCAAGTCTATGATGTACTATTTCAAGCAGATCAAGTATGGCAAGATTATTTAAGTTCTGTTTTGTATAAGCACTGAGAACACTGTTATCAAAATGACGATTATTAAAACCGATAACCAGATCAAGCTTAAAAAGATGTTCTACAAGCCTGTTTATTTCGTTCTCTAAATAGATTACGTACTCATCAAGCAATGAATCGTAAACGACGGCCACGGAAATCCCCATTTTATATGCTTTATGCCAGCCCCCAACCTGCTGTACAGAATATTTTGTTTCAATATCAAAAACACCATAATGAGGTGGAAGACATATACGATCTACGCCAGTCTCTCTTTCTTCTGCAATGTGTATATCCGGTCTTCGCTTCTCCTCCAATGTATTTTTTTTAAAACAATTTAGAGCAAAACGATCATAACCGGGTTTTCGCAGCAGCTTAATCAGAACCAGACAAGCACCTTTGTCAATCGGACGATTTCCTGAACCACATTTTGGAGAATGTACACATGAGGGGCAGCCATTTTCACAGTCACATGATTCTATGGTTTGTTCAGTCTGTTTTAAAAGTTCTGTGATTTTAAGAAATGCTTCACTGCAGAGCCCGACACCTCCAGGGTGACCATCATAAATAAACACAGCGGCCCCTGTAATTTGATAATGAACAGGGCATGATATTCCACCAATGTCATTTCTATCACAAAGTATCAGCAATGGAAACATTCCTATCATCGCATGTTCCAGGGCATGAAGGGCTCCCATAAAATGCAGCTGATTGTCTTCCATTTCATCCTGTGAAATTTTGGGAACTTCGAGCCATATCCCCACTGTTTCAAATCGCTGTTCAGGCAGATCCAGCGGAAAACTTGCGATCAGTTTATTGGTTCGAGTACTTCGTTTTTGGTACCCGCTTATCTTTTCCCTTACCAATAAACGACCATGAGATATACCAAATCCGTCGAAGTTTTTTCGATCATACACCTCCAGTATTTCTGTATTCTTTTCACTGGTCGGACGTGTATAAAAGGTTCCATGAAATGAAGAAATAATGACTTCACCTCTTTCAATGTCACATTTCTCAACAAGCCAGGTCATTGCAGAATGAAGATACACGGCACCGGGATGGCACTCCTTCAAGGCACGTACGGTATCAATATCACCAACTATTTCACCATTATCTTTTCTAATAATCTGCAGCTGTTTCCCTCCTCCACGAAGGTTGACCTGGCGTTGAGGGAATTTACGGGTTGCAAACCACTCTTTTCCATCATATCCCTGCAGGAGGATTCCATCCCATGTCATCTTTTTCAGAATTGTTTGAGTCTCCTGAGGCAATAGAATTACTTCTCTTTTTTCTATGGGACGTTCTGCAGCCGCACAGTGAAGATGTTGTTCCATAATTACCGGATTAAGCGGGTTTAAAATGGCAGATTCCATTTTACGGCCGAAAAATTTGTCAGGACTTTTCATAAAATACTGATCAAGTGCATCTTCTCCAGCCACAAGAATTACGGCTGATTCCTGCCCTCCACGCCCCACCCTTCCACCCCTCTGCCATGTAGCCATTACAGAGCCCGGATATCCGACAAGTATACAGATATCAAGATTCCCAATATCAATGCCAAGCTCTAACGCTGAAGTGGAAATAACTCCAAGCAGCTCACCACTGCTAAGCTTTTCCTCAATTTTTCTTCTTTCTTCCGGTAAGAATCCTGATCTGTATGAGCTAAGTTTGTTGGCAAGACCTTTAAGTCTTGGTCTCGTCCACATGGTTATCAATTCGGTCATTTTTCGTGAACCTGTATACGTGATCGTCCTTAAACCTCGTTTCAATGCAGCTTCGAGTAACTGACCTGCAACGTGAGCAGGACTGTTCCAGGGATTCAGAAAAAGCATATTTCGTTTTGCTCCAGGTGCAAAACTTTCTGTTAAACAGGTAACAGGTTTGTTTATGAGCAACTGACCAAGGTTTTCAGGATTCCCAATGGTTGCTGACAACAGAATATAAACAGGGTCAACACCGTAAAATTCTAGAATTCGTTGTAATCTACGTAAAACCCAAGCCATATGTGAACCAAAAACACCTCTGTAGGTATGTACTTCATCAATTATTATATATTTAAGTTTCTTAAAAAAATGGGCCCAGCTTGTGTGATAAGGAAGAAACGAAAGATGAAGCATATCAGGATTAGTGATTATTATTTCAGGAGGTGTATTCCGAATTTTTTTTCTTTGATAGGACGAGGTGTCACCATCATAAATCGCGACAATGGAGTTTAACTCAGCTTTTAAATTCAGTCTGAGTTTAGATTCAAATTGCTGAAGAATACGCATTTGATCCTGAGCCAGCGCCTTTAAAGGAAAAAGATACAGTGCATGTACGTCTGGATTTGAAAGAATACTGTTTAGAACAGGTAGATTATAAATCAGACTCTTTCCTGAGGATGTGGGTGTTGCTGCAAGAAGATTATTGCCCCTGCTTATGAGTTCAAAAGCTTGGGCCTGATGTTTATAAAGCTTTTGAATTCCAAGTTCCTTCAAACAATCTATCAGGTCAGAATGTAACTGAATCGGGAATTTTTCATATTCTCCTTTTACGGACTCAAAAGTCCGATGACAAACGACCTGCGGCCCATATTTATCGGAACTTTTCAAAGCCTTCAGATACTCAGAAACAGTACCCGACTTGTTGATTGACGCTGATTCACGCATTTTTCTGTGGGAGTGCTTGCATAAACAAGGTAGAGTGCCTATTTTTCGAAGATAAGCATTTAAAAAAAACACTTTAATACACAAAATATTTCAATCAAAAAACAATGATCAGCATAGCAACACTTGGCCCTCAGGGATCGGATGGTTACAGAGCTGCGCTCCAGTACTCACCGGATGCCAAGCTTTTTCTTTATAACCATATCCCGGACATAATCAACGCTTTTTTAAAAGATGATGTGGATATTGCCTTTGTCCCTATTTACAACACTCGTGAGGGCGAAATCAAAGAATACTTTCGTCTTCAGCAACTGTTGGTAAATGGCTATTGGGTTGACAACCTTGTTCTTCCCATACATCTTTCTTTTGGTTGTCTGAAACAGAATGGTGCTCCCGTATCTCCTGAAAAAATAATTGGCCGGGGTTCGGTTTTTAAACAATGCAATGATTACATTAGTGAACATTACCCCAATGCGACTCTGATGTCAGTCCCTGATATTGGCGCAGCCATGGACGACATAAAAGAAAACAATCGTTATGACTATGCAATTGTTGATTCCGAAGAACTTCTTCTCGAATATGGGTTTGAGATTAGAGACCGTGAAATTGCAGCACACAACCGTACACGATTTGCCATCCTTGGTGAAAACCTGAACGTCGCCACTGGCTATGATGCCTCCGCAGTTATAACCAAACCATTAAAAGATCGCGTAGGAATGCTCGTTGATATTCTGGGGGAATTTACCAGAAGAGGTATTAACATTCTTGATCTCCGCTCAGAGAATGACATCAAATCTCAAAAGCTTCAAATCTATCTTGAGATAGAAGGTCATATAGGCAATGAATTACTTCAGGAAGCCTTAAAAAGTGTTGAAAAAGATGTGATCCAGGAAGAAGACAGTCTCCGCCTTCTTGGTTCTTTCCCACGTGTTGATATGCGTGTTAAAAAGATACGTTCTTTTGGCTTTATAGGCACAGGAGAGATGAGTAAATGGTTTGCTGAACGTCTTGAGAATGAGGGCTATGAGACTCTTCTTACTGGCAGATCAACGGTTGTGGGGCCTGAGGAAATGATAGGACAGGTTGATGTTGTTGTTATCTGCGTTCCCATATCAGTTACCGTTGAAACCATTAATCAATATGGGCCTTTGCTTAAAGATGGTCAGGCCTTGATTTTACTCGCCGGAGAATCTGAACTGACTCTGGAAGCCGCAACAAATGCCACCTCTCACGGCGTTGAACTTATGCTCGTTCACAATCTCTGGGGTCCACAGGCACAAACCATGAAGGATAAAAATGCCTCTGTTGTACGGACACCCCGCGCCGGATCTTTCTGTTCTGAATTTGAAGCGTTTTTATACAAACATGGGGCTGATATATCTCATGACAGTCCGACCAAGCATGACTTACTTATGGGTGTTGGGCAAAAACTCCCAACCACCATTTCAACTGCGCTTGCCATGACTTTAAAACAACATTCCATTGCCTGTGCAGACATCGGTACTCACTCAACATTAACATCCCTGTACGGCATTCTGGCCATGGCGCGAATCCATAACCAGAACCCACGAACCTATGCTGAAATTATGTCTACAGGTGGAGACGGAAGGAAAATTGTACGCAGTTTTGCAGAAAACTTATTACAAGTTGTAAACATGGCTGAAGAGCAGAACATTTCCGGACTCTGTGAACTGATTGAAAACAGCAGATCTCACCTCAGCCCCGAATTTCTTGCTAAACATATGAAACAATCACAAGCGGTAGATTCAGTACTGACAAAATCAGGGAACTAATCCCTGCCAAACTTGGCTAATAACCTTTTGACTTTAATTGAACTTAATAATTTAATATTTTCTTATTATAGACTTAAATAAGTAACGCACTAATTTCATGGAACAAAAAGACAACCAGAAAAATCTTTCTCTTGAAAAGCAGAAAAAGAGATCCAAAGGTAACACCATGTTAATTATTATCATGTCTTGCTGGCTGCTTTTTTACCTGTATATTGGTTCAAAAAGCGGAATTGGATGAGGACCAGGTCTCCTTCGGTCAGAAGGAAGTCAATGTGCAATGCCTGCCGCCTTTCAGGATAGTGAGAAACCTGCTGTAAAATAATTTATCAGCGACTATTATATAGAGGAGTTATATCATGTATATCCAAAACACTGCCGTCCTGGACGAAGTCCATATCTGTCCAGACTGTGATACAAAAATGTCCTGCTGTGAAGTCCCTCCCGTACATGTCGGTGACGGCCTTGGCTGGGGCTCTGAAGTCATGTTTATCTGTTTGAACGATGAATGCCCCACCTTTAAAGGCGGGTGGCAGAAAGTAGATGTGAACTATGGACACAAAGGTTCTTTTAGAAATATGCAGCTTCCCGGTTCCAGGGAACTGAACGCCTTAATGGTGGCCTCCAAGATAGCATTCACCGGTTCAATTATAGACCCTAAATCGATGCGAGAACAAAATGAGCGCTACCAAAAGGAAAAAGATGCCATTGCTGCACTTGATACCTGCCTTAAAGAAAAGGATATAAGTCCGGTTATGACACTCATTCTTGATGAGTCTGCCTCACCGGAAGCCCGATCTCGTGCCATCGATTTACTTAAAAACTTCAATGACCTTTCTTGTATTGATCCCATTAGAAATCATAAATTCAGGAATACCGAATTCGAACAAAAATGTAATATGGTAATTTTTGCTCTTTTAAAAGAAAATTACCAGAAAGAATGCCCATTTTGTGCAGAATTGATCAAGGCACAGGCAAAAAAATGTTTGCATTGTAAAGCTGATCTATAAAAACCAGTTTGATACTTATAAATTTCCAATTTAACCTTTAAATTTAGAAACCATCAAGATTATCCTTGTCAAACACTGAAGCAAAGGGTATAAGAACAGCGGAAATTTAGGCGGTGGGTGTAGCTCAGTTGGTGGTAGCACCTGGTTGTGGCCCAGGAGGTCGTGGGTTCAAGTCCCATCACTCACCCCATTAATGAAAAAGAGTTTCAGGCATGTATGCCTGGAGCTCTTTTTTTTTCCATGCCAAAATCATACTATGAAAATCCTACATTCATTTCTTCTTATACTTCTTGCAACTGTACTTCTCAGTAGCTGTTCAGCAAACAAACTCCTCTCAAGCTGGAACGATGAATCTCTTGAGCAGGTTCCCATAGCAACTGTCCTTGTTGTCGGTGTTGCAAAACATGACGAAACAAAACGACGGATCTATGAGGATACTTTTGTTGATAGTTTGAATTCAGCCGGGACAAAAGCAGTGGCCAGCTATACCATGAGCAAACAATCCATCGAACCTACTGAAAGAGCCTTACGGGAGGTAATAAAAAAATCCGGAGCTAAAACAATTTTAATTACCCATATGGTCAGCAATAAGGAGAAGGATTTTTACCAGCCCTCTTCACTCATAATTGGTATCAACAGTTATTCAAATTATGGCTTATTCAACTATTATCCTTTCATATATAACACTGTCTCCTCATCTGAAAATTATATCA
>DQVD01000105.1 GCA_015661935.1 Desulfocapsa sulfexigens
AGTATGGTTAATACCAAAGCCCCATCCATTAGGCTAGGGATATTTTCCGGTTTCAGCCGTTAACTGTCCTGTCAAGCATAAGAGGGATTCCGCCCTTATCTTTAGGAATATATCCCATCACATCCTGCCAGATTTCATCGCTTTCCATACAGAAATAAATACAGGTTTGTGGTGCTGCCCGCTGTTTCAACAGAGAATATATATGTTGATAAAGAGTTACTCTCCTTGGACGGAAATAGCGTTTTTTATTATCCAGACCTTCTATGAATTCCTGATAAAATATTCGTGATTGCGGGAATCTTTTCGTACCAATTGTTTTTAATGATGGCAGATACCGTAAGGCACCAAGGGATATCCAGACAATTTGTTCAGCAGGAACAGTTTGATAAAGCTTAATGATTGTTTCTTCGTACCCTTCTTCCCAGCCAGGATGGTCAATAATTGGATCAAAATGGAATGCCAGCTTATACCCCCATTGTGCACATTGTGCCGCAGCCTGTAATCGTTCATCTAAAGTGGCTGTACGAATTTCCTCTTTTTTCATTATAGAAGTACTGTTTAACGACCAGGCCAGTATGGTTCTTCCATTATGCTTAAGGTCTCTAAGATTATCGATCACTGCACTTTTAGTTTTTAATTCGAGCACTGCCTGTTTTTGTTCCGCCATAAACTCAACAAGTATGGGGCTGAGACGTGTGAATTTATCAAGAGCCATTGAATCTGTAAATTCGCCTGTTCCAATGCGAAAAAACCTTTCAGGCTCAGCTTTGAAAGCTTTCCTCATTTCACTTAATAACTCATCAGTATTGATAAAGAAAGTAAGCCAGGGTTTATTTAAATAGGCTTGCAGGATACAATACACGCAATCCATGGGGCAGCCCATACCGACATTAAGTACCTGATAATCACAGCATCGATATTCTTTTGTTCCCGGACAGGGTTTAAAAAAATGTCCACGGTTTTTACACAACAAAAGATGATGTTTTCCCTGGACCAGATTGTCAGGGTATTCACCGGGAATTCCTGCCGGGTCAGATCTATCTGGAATCACACTATATGGGAGATTCGCTCTTTTTAGTATATCTCTGGTGTAGTCAAGATCCATACAGGATTCTTCAACATGGATTTCATTAACGTAAAGCGAGGGATCTTTCCAGGATTGTTGCACGGTCATAGGTATGCCATTAACGGTAATTATCAAAAAACTTCTTTTGGATTATGAGGGACACTTAAGGGATGTTGCAGATTTTTGGCAAGGCACTGTTCAGCCCACTGGGCAATCTTAATATAAGAACGACCTTCAAGAATTTTTCCATATTTTAAGCAGCCCTTTCCATATACAAGGCATTTTTTTTGTAATTCTTCAAAAGTCCATCCCATTTGTTCTTCAGAGAGTTGTCTCTTTTGCAAAAGATCCAGAATAGCAGAAATTCGTAGCTTGTCCATACCGACTCTAAACTGAAAAGAAACCTGATCTTCACGACCGCCCTCTTTGATGGTGAGTGGATTGTCAATTAATAAAAATTGAAAGCAACTGCTTACTCTCAGCCATAAATCATAGTCCTCACAACAAGGTAATCTTTCATTAAAAAGTCCAATCTCATTGAATAGCTCTCGTTTAACCATGACTGTAGACATACCAACAGCACAGAGCTGCAGGCAATGTTTAAAAATGTCGCCTTCACCAGGTTGGTGAATCTTTTTTTGATTCAGGTGCGCACCTCGGCGTAACCAACGTTCTTTTGTATGTGAGATCACATATTCAGATCTGGAAGTAATCGCCAGAAATTGTAGCTCAAGTTTCTTCTTTTCCCAGTGATCATCTGAGTCGAGAAAGGCAAGATAGGAATATTGTGCCTCGGAAATACCATAATTTCTTGCGGCAGCAGGGCCTTTATTTTTTTGATACAAATATCGAACAGGAACCCTGCATTCTTCAGAAAATCTACGTACACATTCACGCGTATCATCTTCTGAACCATCATCCACCACAATAATTTCATCACAGCTTTTCGTTTGACGTTCAACAGAGTGTAGAGCACGCAAAAGAAAAGTTGCTCTATTATAGGTTGGAATAATAACAGAAATTCCTGGCATCTTTGATTTTTCGTTTGATTTTTTTTGGAATTAGAAGGAGATTTATAAATCAAACTACTGTATATTATAAATATTGTAAATACGACACCAGCCACTTATCAATCCAGTGGCGTCCCTATATAAAACTAATTATGAGCAGTGAAATACTCATCAATTCGACTAGTTACGAGACACGCATAGCACTTGTTGAAAATGGACAACTTGCAGAATTCCATCTCCAGCGACCAACAGAAAGAGGGTTGGTGGGAAACATTTATCGTGGTCGGGTGGTAAGAGTTCTCCCTGGCATGCAGGCTGCATTTGTCGATATTGGACTTGAACGAACTGGTTTTCTTTATGTGGACGATGTCCACATCTCCACTACTGATCTTGATGCAAGACTGTTTAAACGGCAAAATCCTAGCGAAAAACTCGAATTTTCATCTTTTCTTCCTGATACAGACATTAATCGTTCACCCGGCATGAGCATAGATGATCTTCTTTCTGAAGGTCAGGAAATAACGGTGCAAGTGGGTAAGGATCCAATTGGCACAAAAGGGGCGAGACTCACCTGTCATATTACCTTGCCTTGCAGAAATCTTGTATTTATGCCGCTCACAGAACATATTGGTATATCAAGAAAAATCCAAGATGAAGAAATACGTAAGACCTTAAAAGAACGCATCGAAACCTTACGACCTGCAGGAACTGGATTTATAGTCCGTACTGTTGCAGAAAATGCAACGATGGAAGAACTTGAAGCGGATATGGAATGCCTCCTCCTGCTATGGGACGAAATTCTGGATATTTCCAATAAAACATCCACTGTTCCCAATATGATTCATGAAGATATTGATATCACACTCAAATCTGTCCGTGATCTCTTCACAGATGAAGTTCGCCTGCTTATCCTTGATGATCGAGAAACATACGAGAAAGTGCTCAAATTTGTTCACACATTTGCACCGAAACTTCAGGAACGTATCTCATACTACCAGGGAGATTCCCCGCTGTTTGAAGCCCATGGTATTGAAGTTGAAATAAGTAGAGCCCTTAATAAAAAAGTGTGGCTGCGCTCAGGCGGATACATTATTATTGAAACCACTGAGGCCTTATCTGTTATCGATGTAAATACTGGCAGATATGTAGGAAAAAACGATTTTGAAGAAACAATTTTCAAGACCAATATGGAAGCAGTCAAAGAAATCGCGTATCAATTAAGATTGCGGAACATTGGTGGAATCATCATTATTGATTTTATTGATATGGAAGAAGAAGAACACCGGGAAGAACTCTTCATCTCTTTTAAAGAGGCCGTTAAAAATGATAAAAGCCGAATAAATATACTTAAACTCTCTGAATTTGGCCTTGTCCAGATGACGCGAAAACGCAGCTGTGAAAATTTAAGCCAGATGATGTGTGAGCCTTGTCATTATTGTGCTGGTGAAGGTATACTCAAATCCCGCAGAACTATCTGTTATGAAATCTTTCGTGAAATTTCACGAAGAGCAAAACACCACAGTAGTACAAATATTACACTGACCGTTCACCCACGCATTGCCGACATGCTTCTTAAGGAAGAAGAAACTGTCATTAGCGAACTCGAGGAAAATATTGGCAAACGGCTAAGTATTGTTGCCAATAACAAGCTCCATATCGAAAAATATGAAATTAACTGGGACATATAATTCCCCTTAGGAACGGGAGCGAAACAAGTTGAGCATATTACGCTGCTATTTTTCGTCAGCTGTACTAAAAAAAACGTTGCATTCTACTTGTATGTAACGTATTTCAAGTACAGTTGAAGAAATAAAAGGCAAGTAAGATTTTCAATTTATTTCGTGTACGTACCTTATTACAACTCTCCGTGATAAAAAATGAGACGACTAAATAGCAGACGTAAAAAGCAAAGATCATCATTCCCTTTTTATCTTATAATTGCACTCCTTCTTGCAGGAGCCGGTGGATATATTTTTGTCACCTATTTTGAAGGTGAAAAACCGCTAATTATTGCCAGACATCTTCCTGACTATATTGGGAAAAAGACCAATATATCGCTTACCATAAGTGACACCAGGAGTGGACTCCGTTCAATGAAGATGGTAATTATCCAAAGCGGAAAAGAAAAAACACTTTTCGTCAAAGATTTTCAAAGAAAACAAAAAGACGGCTCAGGCGGAACTGCTCAGGATGAAATTTCATTTGAGATTGACACTAAGGCTCTAAAATTAAAAGAAGGAGAAGCTGTTATCCATGTAGTAGCAACTGATTATTCTTTGCGTGGTCTGATGAAGGGAAATTTCACTGAATTATTCCACAATGTCATCATAGATACCAAACCACCTAAAATCACCATAATTCACAGTGGACGATACATTAAACCAGGTGGAGCTGGAATTGTTATTTACAGCGTGGATGACACTGTAAAACATGGTGTTATGATGAATAATATTTATCATCCTGGCTTTCCCTTAACCGATGGATCTGATTCAAAATATATTGCCTACATTGCCCTTCCCTACTCTGCCGAAAAAATATCTCAATCACATGTATTTGCGAAAGATATCTCAGGAAACAAAACAATTAAATCCTTTGCTCCAATTCTAAAGAACCCCAAACAGAAAAAAGATATAATAAATGTTGGAGATGGGTTTCTCTCAAAAAAAATTCCTGAGTTTGAAGAACATTATCCGGAAATGGAAGGAGATATGCTCCAGAAGTATCTCTACACAAATCGCAATGTTCGAGAAGCAAACAACCAAAAGATCCATGATCAATGTATGACCCCTGGGCAGAAACAACTTTGGGCAGGACGTTTTATTCGTATGGCAGGAAGCGGAAAAGCCGGTTTTGCCGATCATCGCACCTATTTTTACAAGGGAAAAGCAATCGACAAACAGGTGCATCTTGGGATGGACATTGCATCAACCAGACATGCGGCAATCAAGGCCGCTGGTACAGGAAAAGTTATTTTTAGCGATTATCTCGGAATATACGGAAATATGGTGATACTTGATCATGGCCAGGGGGTATTCAGTCTCTACTCGCACTTAAGCCAGATTAATGTTTCACCGGATGATATGCTCAATAAAGGAGATATTCTGGGTAATTCAGGCACCAGCGGAATGTCTGGAGGAGATCACCTGCATTTCTCCATGCTTATTAACGGAATTTTTGTTGATCCCAAGGAATGGTGGGATCAACACTGGATCGATGTAACCATTGACGGGCCATTGGTTGATGCCAAGTTCTGACCTGCTGGAAGTGTAAAACACTGTATAAGTAATGCTGTTTTTATACAGTGTTTTAAAATGCATTGATTCTAATCTTCCATATCATAATCTGGGCCACCGCAAAGCTTACAGCGCAATACGGGATCATCTTTATCAAAAATATACTCCCAGTTTTTTGCTCTGATTTCTTCCTCACGATCACGCCCGCAGTTTATACAAACCCAGATATCACCATCTTCTGTCTCAAATAAATGCATACTCTTATCTCCAATATAAAAAACTTAACATCTGTTTATAACTCAAAACTTAAATACTTTATCTATCCTCTTTTCACAAGCTTTGCAGTATACGAAGTAAGTTCTTTCTTGTAGCCTTTTCTATTTTTCTGTACACTCTGCCTCAAAATCAATACGAAAGATTACATATTATTTACCATTAAGAATTTTTATAGATAATGTCAAAATCCACCAGATTACCAACACTATTATACAGCTACCTGGCTACAGAAATGCTGGCACCCTTTTTTGCCAGCTTTCTCGTTATGAACAGTGTTTTTTTTCTGGTACAACTCGTCCCCTTCCTCAATGTTGTACTTGATCTGGAAATAAATTTTGTAGACTTTGTACGTCTCTTTCTTTATCTGTTTCCTAACATGTTTCTATATTCTATCCCCATGGCAGCAATGATGGGGGTGATCATTTCTTTTACCAGACTCTCAGCAGACACCGAAATTTTAGCCTTTAAAGCAAGCGGAATCAGTATCTATCAGATGCTCCCACCGATTATCGTTGTTTCTGCAGCAATAGCAATACTTGCAGGTTATTTTTCAGCAACCTTGATTCCAAAGTCTGAAATTGCAATGAAACAGCTTATGTTTCAGGTGGCCAAAGAAAAAATTGATAAAGGCATTAAGGAACATCAATTCACAGAAGCCCTGGGAGACCTCGTGGTCTATGTTGAAACCATAGATAAAGAAACTGGAAAATGGACCAATGTCTGGGTCTCTGACATGCGAGGCCAGATAAACCCCATTATAACAATGGCCCGGTTTGGTACGATGGAAGCACAAATAGACAATATGCTGGTCACCATAACTCTCGAAAATGGCAGTCTTCACCGACCAGATGATTTTAGATCACAAATAATAAGCTTTGAAAAATATACGATTAATATTCCACTGCAGCCACCAACAATACTTAATGGCGAAGATGTTACCCGTCTTGATGCTTCTTCGCTCACCATGTCACAATTGCAGGAATCCATAAAAACTGTCGGACCTAACACCAGGAAAGGCCGGGAGATGCTGATACAGTACCATAAACGCATTGTCTTTCCGGTGGGGTGCTTTA
>DQVD01000185.1 GCA_015661935.1 Desulfocapsa sulfexigens
CCATCACTCAGCGACCGCGGCAAACTACTCAAATCAGAGGGCGCTGTCAATGGAAAAGATCGTTGAATTTTAAAAGAAATCAACATTCGTTTCAGGGGCCCGATAATACAGGGAGTTAGCAGATCCTTATTTTAAGTTCTGTTAGGATTGTTCGGCAAGTTTTGCCTGCAGCAGGTCGCCAAATGTTCCAAGGGCTGATGATTCTTTTTTATTAGCCTTCTTGAAATCTTTAACGAGGCGATCTTCTAATTCCTGGTCATTCTCTGGACTGACATAATCTGATGGTGCCAGGCTGATACGTTTTGCAACAATATCGATACTCTCAACCTTGACTTCAATTTCTTGCCCTTCTTCCAGGACTTCACGAGGGTGATTGATCCGCCTGCCTTTTCCAAGCTTTGAAATATGGATTAACCCATCCACTCCGGCTTCAAGATTGACAAAAGCGCCAAATTGGGCCAGGCGGACAACCTTTCCACTAACGATGCTGCCACTGTTTAGTTTTGCAGCAGCCTGTTCCCATGGGTCTTCGAGAGTTTCTTTGATACTGAGAGTGATGCGGTTATTCTCCCAGTCCAGTTTCTTGACAATTACACTTACCTTTTGATCGACTGCGTAATAATCATTGATGTTCTCTACCCTTGACCAGCCAATTTCAGAAATTGGTACCAGGCCATCTACGCCACCGATATCAACAAATGCTCCAAAATCACGAATGGAAGTGATGACACCTTCAATTGTTTCGCCTTCTGCAAGTGTTTCTTTTAATGCATCACGAAGTTTTTGCCGCTCTAGTTCAAGAAGTTCACGGGCAGAAACCACAATGTTTCTACCGTTTTCTTCAAAACGGGTGATGAGAAAGTTCATACGTTTTTCCAGATACTCCGCGGCCGCATCTTCCACTCGCCTCAATCCCATTTGAGAATAGGGACAAAATGCCCGGATCGAACCACCAAGGGTAATTTCAAAACCACCTTTGATCTCTTCCTTCACCAGCCCTTCAACGGGAATGCCGCTTCGACATGCTTCTTCAAGGTGTTCAGTGTTTTTTCCAGATCCAATACTGATGGTGAAAAGTTGAGCGCCTCCTTTGGCCTTCAAAAAGTAAACCTCCAGTTTGTCGCCAAGCGCTGCTTGTTCATTCTCGTCGTCAGTTGCTAATTCTGCTGCATCAAGTATTCCTTCACTTTTTCCTCCGGTATCGATGAAAATTGATTCTGGACTGATACCTACGATGGTTGCAGTGATTTTCTGGCCGGGTTTCAGGTGGCGTGTTGGTTTGGATTCGCTTTCCTGGAAAAGTTCTGCAAAACTGGCACTATCATTAGACATGGTCATTACCTGTTAGTTTATAAGTTGACGAAAAGTTTCGACGAGTATACCCATTTCTCAGGTGGAAGGGAAGGGAGGAAATGAGTCGGGATTAATTGCCAGTGCCAGAAACAGATTGTCTTCACTGAAGAGCAGTTTTTTGTCTTTGAGGTCTTTTAAGAATCGAAGAATTGTTGCTTCTTTTATGCCAGGAAAATTCTGATGAATATCCAAGAAAAAAAGAGGCACTGACAAGGGGGAGAATATGGCAGTACAAATTCCAGGTTGTTTAGTGGGGCCTCTACTTTTTTTTCACTGCTTCCCGGGAATTCGATAATAAGATTCCCATCAAGTTGAATTCCTGCTTCTGCGCTTTGACGCATGGCTGCAATATTTTAATGGTACTTGTTCCTTTTTTCATTTCTTTTTTAATAGACTGGTGGAGATTACCTCAGTACTAACCTGTATTGTGGAGAGTCCTCCACTTCGATAGTGCTGTGGAGTATCTGGATCGGTAATAACTCATACTTCTGCAAAGAAATCATAATCTGCTTGCAGTTGGTTTGTGCCGCTGAAGAATTTGTTCGCCTCTTTTGGAGGTAAAGCATTAGATATTCTGCTTAGGATATGAGGCGCTAAGCTTGTGGTTTTTAGCGAGAAAGTGGTATGTATTGCTACCAATGGCTGCTGCAGCGAGAGAGGGATGGAAGATAGTTGTGTTGATGGCGCCGTCAGGATCCAGATAGGCTTTAAGGCTTGCACTCTGGATGGATGGCCGATTGAATATCGACCAGGGCATGGATATCAGGCCTAATTGAAATGGCTGTGTTTTTGGGTTTGCCATTACTGATGGATTATTTCAGTGCCTTCTGGTGGAGTAAAGCTGAACAGTTTAAACATAAGATCCATATCGGTCGTATCGAGTGTGTCGACTTTGAGATTGCTAAAGTTTAGAACAGTCAGGGTATCAAAATGATCAAGGATTTCTATGCGACGAATAAGGGAGTCTTCGGTCACCCAGAGGTGGATTGCGGCAACTTGCGAATGTTTGGCCTTTGGAATCAGTTTTATAAGTACTGTTTGCTCTGAATTATTTCCTTGTTTGTCAGGTGGCAGAATGGTGAAATCCTCCAGCAGATTTCCTGAGCCTGTAAAAAAAGAATAGGTGAGATCCTGCTGTAAAGTTTTAGCCGAAGAAACAATCATCTGTTGAAGGGAATCAAAGTACATTGAAAAATTCACACCATCACTTACCAGTACTTGCCTGTCAGGGGCCGAGTAATTCCAACGCATTTTTCCCATACTATCTTTCTTGTTGGTATCTTTTACAAAGAATGCCTGGCCCCGTCCTTTTTTAGGCCGTCCGCCGAGTTGCCCTCTGGTGTTTTGAGTGAAGTCAAAAGTGATTGATTTAATTGTGTCGTAACGACTCTGCAACCTTTTGGCTACAGCTTCCGGGGATTCTTTCTCTGCAATTGCAGAACCGGAAAAGAGCAGAAAAAACAGAAGAAGACAGGAAGAGAAAAAAGAAAGCGTAATTAAGGTTGATTTATTCATAAAAAATGAGCTCCATTGGGCGGGAGAATATACGTTCAGCCACCTTCATGGCTGTTTCTGTCTTATCTGAGGCATAATAACGATGAGTAACATTTTTCTGTTTTGATACAATATCCGGATTTTTGCCAAGAAAATCTTTTACATATTGAGCGGTTTCTGTGGAAGAGTCAATGAGTCTCACCTTTTTACCTATTCGTGCCTGGATCAGTCCCTTCAAAAGAGGGTAATGGGTACAGCCAAGAACCAATGTATCGATTTGTTTGTTTTTTAAAGGATGCAGGTACCGACGCAGGATCATTTTAGTTTCCCGTTTGTTCAGCCAACCCTCTTCCACCAGGGGGACCAGCAATGGACATGCTTCCTGGTAGACTTTAAAATCCGGTTTTTTTTGTGTAATTATTTTGTGGTAAATACCACTTTTTACTGTGGCTTTGGTACCGATAACACCGATCCGGCCACTTTTGCTTGTTGCAATGGCACAATTTGCAGCAGGAGTAATCACTTCTATAATGGGAACATCAAAACGCTCCCTTAAGGTTTTTGTTGCAACAGAAGATGCTGAGTTACAGGCAATAATGATTAATTCCGCTC
>DQVD01000384.1 GCA_015661935.1 Desulfocapsa sulfexigens
ATTTTCACAGTAAATGGAAACAGACCGCTCATTGTGTACGATTGCCCATTCAGGTTAAGGATTCGTTCACACAAATACATAAACCCGCCACATTCCCAATATATTATGCCATCTGAATTTCCAAAACCATGTACTGCTGCTAGCATCGCTTTATTTGCACTTAATTTTTCAGCATGGAGTTCAGGATATCCCCCGCCCAGGTAAATTCCTTTGCAACCTTCCGGCAGGTTGCTGTCGGACAATGGACTGAAGAAAACAAGCTCAGCACCGGCTTGTTCAAGGATCTTGAAATTGTCGTCATAATAAAAACAAAATGCCTTGTCTCTTGCAACTGCCAGACGTACCTTTTCTCTTTTGACCGATGTATCAATGGTCGCACTTTGTGATTTAAAGGTAGAACGTGCTGAAATTTCGAGCAGCTTATCAAGATCAAGATGCGTTTCAATGGAGTTTGCAAGCTGCAGAAGCTGTCCGTCATCCAGAGGCGTTTCTTCTCCCATATGGAGACCAAGATGACGATCAGGAATTTCAAAACGTATATCCCGGGGAAAAAAGCCTAATATCTCAGCTTTGCATACACCAGACATCGCACCTTCAATTAATTCACGATGTCGTACACTACCCACCCGATTAAAGATGACGCCGGCAATTTCAACTTCTTTCGAATATACTTCAAAACCTTTAACCACAGCGGCAACACTCTCTGCGGCCGAACGAACATCTACAACCAGAATTACAGGTAAGTTCAATTCTACTGCAAGAGCAGCTGAGCTTGCGATGCCTCCATCAAAGAGTCCCATCACTCCTTCTACAACTGCGACATCCATCCCGGCAAATCTTTCATTGAAACAGTTCGTACAAAATCCACGGCCACACATTCGTAAATCAAGGTTTGGTGAAGTCTTGCCGGTTACCATCTTGTGCAGGCTTGGATCTATAAAATCAGGGCCGCATTTAAAAGGTTGCACCCTAAGCCCTCTTGCCTTGAGGGCGGCCATAATACCCAAGGTGAGCGTGGTTTTACCTGATCCGGAAGAAGTTCCGCCTATTAGGAATGCTGAAGAAGAGTTCATGAGAATAATTGGATCAGGCAGAATCTGCTAATCAGCAGAAGTATTAAAAAGAATAATGAACCAAGCAACATCAAACGATTAACAAGGAGAATATCCAGATCTTTTACCGGACGATTATCATCACCTATTCGTGGCTTTTTTACTTCTTTACCAAAGTATACAGACACTCCGCCCAACTGAACATCAAGTGCTCCGGCAACTGCTGCTTCAGGGTGAGCAGCGTTAGGGCTGGCATGGGCGAGTCTGTCACGTTTGAAAATCATAAAGGCATTCTGCCATTGAAGACCAAGAACAAAAGCGGCTGATACAAGCATTAAACCACTTATTCGGGCAGGAATAAAATTAACAAAATCATCAAATTTTGCTGCCACTCTGCCAAAATGCAGATATCTTTCATTTTTATAACCAAACATAGAATCCATGGTATTTACTGCTTTGTATCCCATGGCTCCCGTTACTGCAAGAAATAGTGGATCTATCCCTGTAAGAGGAGCGAGAAGTGAGAATAGTATAGCGTAAAAAAGAGGTGCTGTTACACCGTCCACCATATTTTCTGCCACTGTTTCAATGCAGGCACGAATAATCCCTTTTCTATCAAGTAATGCAGTATCACGACCAACAATATGTGCTACTGCTCTTCGTGCAGTTTTTAGATTATCATTCTTTTGCAGAGCCGAATAGACTGAGCGACTATGTACAACCAGATCCCGGGCAGCAATGCATGTATATAAAAGAAAAATTGCTGTAAACTGAGTGAGCAACGATGAATACAAAGATATGGCAAAGAGTAGAACTACGGTCAAAGTTATAGTCAAAAAAAGAACTATTACAAATGAGAGCGTGCCTGCAAGGCCTTCTGAGGATATCAATTTACGAAATAATTTCTCACTGCTGCTACAGAAAAAACCTATCACTCGTACAGGATGCGGTAAACGTACAGGATCTCCAAAAAGCAAATCTAAAACCACAGCCAATCCGACTTGTAACTCAAAGAGTAGCATTACTGAATTAAAGTCCTAAAAGTTGGTATACTCTGTCCATGTCGATTCCCTGCCGGACGGTATCAGCTAAATGATCAAATGCCGGTTCAAGGTTATAACTGCACAATGGGCCATTGTAGGCTTTATAACCTTTTTTCTGACGACGGTTGTCAATAAACCAGCGGCGAAACAGATCCGAGTCAAACATGCCATGCAGGTAGCTCCCCCAGATATTGTCACCATCTGAAACTGTTCCACAGGATGAATTATCATCATAAGAAAAGATTGGCTTACTGCTGTTTTTCGTTAAGCCATGGTGGATTTCATAGCCGATTACCGGCTGTCCGGATGGAACATGGGTACCACTTTTTCTGGTCAATGTTTTATCAGTAGCCAGCACAGTCCGCATGTCGATTAATGATAAAGCACTTATTGATTTCTGTTTCGATTCCATACCGTAAGGATCCTCAATGGATCGACCAAGCATCTGGTATCCACCGCATATTCCAACGATTTCACCACCGGATTGCGCATACTTTTGAATTGCTGCAGCCATTCCTGTGGACTGCATAAACTGAAGATCGCCAATAACATTTTTTGAACCGGGCAAAATAACAACATCAGGATTTCCAAGTTTATCAGGATGCGAAATGATACGCAGATACACATCGGGTTCATTAATAAAAGGCTCAAGGTCTGTGAAATTGGAGATATGAGGCAAATTTACCACAACTACTTCAATATAATCCTGATCCGGTTCCATCCCTTCAAAAAGACCATCTTTAAAAGAAACAGAATCTTCTTCAGGTATGCCATGATTAAAAAGATAGGGGATCACACCCAGCACATCCTTGCCGGTGTGATTTTGCACGTAATCGTGGGCGTCTTGTAAAAGGTCTTTTTTGCCGCGAAAACGGTTTACAAGAAACCCTGCAACAAGACGACGTTCCCATTGATTTAAAACCTCCATATGCCCGACAAAGGAAGCATAAACTCCGCCTCTGTCAATGTCTCCAACCAGAATAACAGGAGAGTCAGCATGACGTGCCATACGCATATTTACGATATCATGACTTTTTAAATTAACTTCTCCCGGAGATCCTGCTCCTTCAAGAATTACAGCCTGGTATTGGGATGCCAGTTCATCATAGCAATCGGAAACAATTGTCATGGCCTGTTTTTTATAAGCGACATAGTCCATAACAGACATATTCCCCAGTGGTTTGCCACGGACTATAATCTGGCTGCCTGTGTCTGAATTTGGCTTTAAGAGTATGGGATTCATCAGGATATCAGGATCAAGTCTTGCAGCCTGAGCCTGAACAACCTGTGCCCTGCCCATTTCGAGCCCATCCATGGTTACAAAGGAATTTAAAGACATATTCTGTGCTTTAAATGGCGCTACATGCACCCCATCCTGCAGCAAAATTCGGCAAAGCGCTGTCGTGAGCACTGATTTTCCTGCATTGGATGTAGTGCCCTGAAACATTAGCGCTGGTGTCTTCTTTAAGCTTTTTTGTGTGTTTTTAGTAGGAAGTATTGTGGATAAAACCTCACAAAACAATTGGTTTTCCTTAGTATTTCGGACAGCAATTCGGAAAAATTCCTCTCCAAGACCCAGATAGTTTGCACAATCTCTGATCAGAATATATTTTGTGGCAAGCTGTTGTTTTAATTCTGCAACTGTGCACTTTCCCATAAGCCGGATAAGAAAATAATTAGCCTCAGCCGGGAATACTTTAAGATCTATAAAATTTGCTAAATCCTTCCTGAAGGATTCTCTCTCTTCGAGACAAATTTTGCGGGTTTGTTTTTGATACTCTTCATCTGCAATTGCATGTTCACCAACTTTCTGAGCCAAACTGTTCACAGTCCAGGGAGGCAGGAGTTGCTGCAATTTGGAAGCTATGTTTTCCGGAAAAACCCCGAAACCGAGACGTAATCCGGGGATAGCATAAAACTTCGTAAGTGAATGGAGAGTCATGATATTCGGTTCTTCTCCCGCAAGACTCTTACTGTTTCCAACAAACTCAAGAAATGCTTCATCCACAAGAAACATGGTTTTCGGATGCTTCCTGGCGAGTTTTTGTAATTTTTCGCTATCTATACATCTCCCTGTAGGATTATTGGGATTTCCGAGGATCAGAATGTCATCTGGAATTAATAGAAGATCAAGCTGCTCAAGATCCACTGCAAAGTTCTGATCTTCTCTCAACGGAACCGTTGTTATCTCAATACCTGCCATATCGAATACTTTCAGGTAGTCCACATAGCATGGCACTGGAATGACAGCTCTTTTGCAATCAAGAATACGCGGCAGCTGATAGAGGAGTTCAGTTGTACCATTGGCCACCAGGATATTTTGAACGGGAAGATGGTACTTTCGGGCAATGCATTTTTTTAAGGATGAAGCAGTGGGATCGGGATAATGAAGGATGGCGTCAAGTTCCCGACTGATACAGGAACGGAGCCACTCTGGCGGGCCTATTGAATTGATATTTGCGCTAAAATCAAGGATCTCCTCAAGATTAATGGATTTTGAGTTTGCAGCAGCATGGATATTGCCCCCATGTTCGTATAAAGATGATACTGTCATAATGATCTACTGAGCCCGAGACACAAGAACAATACTCACAGCAACTGCAAGTTCAGTTAGTTCACAAACTGCCCCAAGTGTATCTCCTGTGGCACCGCCCAGTTTTTTGAAACACCAGAAGGAGAAGAGACCAACTGTAAACAGAATTGCCGCAAGAACAAAAAACATACTTTTGATAGAGAAAAAAGCTGTGATTATCAAGCAAAAAAGTAGTCCAATCACAGCAACTTTTCGAATATCTTTTGAGTAAAAAAGTCGTCCAAGACCATCCCCAGAGCGGGCGTATGGGAGTATGGCCATACTAACTATTATTGCTGTTCTCCCAGCTATGGGAATTATGAATACTGCCGTAATAAAGGAAATCCCGGCAAGAGAAGACAGAGCTGCATATTTGGCAAGTAAAACAAAGACGACAGCTATCATCCCCATGGCACCGGTATGACTATCCCTCATTATTTCAAGAGCACGTGTGCGGGGTCTGCTGCTGAGAAGCCCGTCTCCACTATCAGCAAGTCCATCAAGATGGAGAAAACCTGAAATACCAGCAAGGAGAAACATTGCAAAAACTGCTAATAATGAGAAGGGTAAAATCCCAATTAACTGAGAAACAATCAGGGCTGTTGCTGATCCAATTAACAGGCCAATAAAAGGAAACCAGATCAAACTCGAAGAAAAAAAGCGACCATCCTCTGAACTTTTCCAGGAAACAGGAATAACAGTCAGGAAACGAAAACCTGCGAGAAAGGATGCAATGGGATTAAGCAAGGCTTTGCTTAATCCATTGCCATCGTTAGCAGGATTTTCAGTCATTTTATTTATCAGCCCCGGCAACGGCTGCTTCTTCAAACGTGGCAACTTCTGTAAGAATTGCAACTGCAGCTTCAACTAAATTCATAGCAAGAGCGGCTCCGGTTCCTTCTCCTAAACGAAGATTGAGATCAAGAAGTGGCCTGCAACCAAGTTTTTCCTGCATGGCACGATGTCCGGGTTCCATGGATCGATGGGCACAGATAATAAAATCCCTTACAAAGGGCTCTATGGCACAGGCAATAAGTGCTCCAGCTGAAGAGATAAAACCATCAACAACCACCGGTTTTCTTTGTGCTGCAGCTCCTATGATCAACCCTGCAATGCCTCCTATCTCAAAGCCACCTACTTTTGCAAGGATATCAAGACCGTTTTTGGGGTCAGGCTTATTACGATCCAGGATTTTCCTGATTACCTGCTGCTTATGTGCAAGCTGTTCATCATCAAGTCCGGTTCCTCGTCCTGTGAGTTCCTCAATGGGTTTTCCTGTAATAACAGCAGCTATTGCAGTTGAAGGTGTGGTGTTACCTATACCCATATCTCCTGTTCCAAAGATGTCAATTCGTTCGCCAAGTTCATAGGCAATATCAATCCCGGACTCTACGCAACGTGTTGCCATGGCAAGGCTCATGGCTGGGCCTTTTGTGATATTGTCGGTACCAAGTCCAACCTTTTTGTTTATTATCTTTCCCTGATCTGCCAAATCATTAAGATCCGCAGCTACTCCCATATCTACAACAATAACTTCAGCTCCTGCCTGTTTGGCAAGTGCGTTGATTCCTGCCCCGCCATTAACAAAATTATAAACCATTTGAGGCGTTACTTCCTGAGGGAATTTACTGACACCCTCTGCAACAACTCCATGATCGCCAGCCATGGTGATAATAGCTTTTCGGGAAACAGCCGGTTTAATTGAGCGGGTTATACCGGCCAGATCCATGCTTAGATCCATCAGGTCGCCCAGGGACCAGTGCGGTAGAGCTAATTGGTCAAGACGTTGCTTTGCAAGATCGCGCGAATCGCTGTCCTGTGGATATATTTTTTTTATAGTTCGTTGAAGCAGGCTCATATTGGCTCTCTAACAGGTAATGGATTGTACAAATCCGAATTATTTTTTAGAAACAGTGGCAGGCCGCAGCTCACTAGTATTACTTCATCGGCAGCAGCAGCAATTATTCTATTGGTTCTTCCAACCAGATCACGATAATGTCTGGCGCTTGCATTGTCAGGAACGACACCCATTCCGACTTCATTTGTTACACAGATTAAAGTTCCCTGGAATTCCTTAGCCTGTTGGGTGAGTTCTACCGCTTTTGCCGTCATCTCATCTTCGCTAAATTTAATATTCGCTCTTTCAGCTTGGTACGTGAGATTGTTAACCCATAACGTTACACAATCCAGAAGACATATTGTGTCCGATTTAAGTGATCTTATAACCCCGACAAGATCAAGTTCCTCTTCTATGGTTTGCCAGATAGCCTGATCACGATCAGCCTTATGGCGGGCAATTCTTGCATCCATCTCAGAGTCTATAACAGGGCAAGTCGCAAGAAAACAGTGTTTCCCGGATATTGATTCAGCACGAGCTTGTGCATAATCGCTTTTCCCGCTCCTGGCACCACCTGTAATCAAAATAAGCTTTGATTTCATTTTCCTTCCGTTCCAAGATTAAACCCTGTAAGTACTGCACCTTCCGCAAAAAGATCCAGTGTTGCGTAACATCCCTTATGGACGTTGAACAGAAGATAGTGCGAAGGATCAAGATTTAAAAAATAGCAGATCAGATTTCGAATAACTCCGCCATGAGCAACAATCATAATATTTGTCTCAGGGGACTGTTTTATGCGCTCTGCTGCTTTCTGTACTCTGTTAACAAAATGGTTGATACACTCCCCCTCGGGAAAACAGAAATCCTGTGACCTTTTACTCCAGACATCAACAAGTTCCGGATCTTTTTCAACTATTTCCTGAAAAGTCATCTCTTCCCAGCGCCCAAAATCAATTTCGCGCAAATCCGACTCATAAGCAAAAACATGATTCGGGAACAGGATTTCACCACTTTGTCTGCAACGAATCATGGGACTTGAAATTAATTTTTCAACAGGATAATTCCTGAAAGTATTTTTCAGGCTCTTTATCTGAGACACACCCTCTGGGGAAAGGTTCACATCATGTGAGCCCACATATCTTCCTGAGAGCCCGGTTTTACCATGCCTCAAGAGAGTCAGCCTTTTTGTCATCTATTCTTACTCAGTTTGTACTTATCCTTGTACCCCCTGGGGGTTATCATATAGCCGTTCCATGAAAATGTTGTCGAATTTCCTATGATAACAGTTGATTGCATATTGATTTCTTCTTCAAGCATTTTTTCAAGACTGGTTAGCCTGATCACTTCATTGTCTCTGCTTGCTCCAGTCACAATACCGACGGGTGTTTCTTTGTCACGATGGGAAAGGAGTATTTTTCGTGCTTCAACAATATGTTCGGTTCGTTTTTTTGATTTAGGATTATAAAGAGCAATAACAAAATCAGCACTTGCTGCAGCCTCAAGTCGTTTTGTGATAAGGTCCCACGGAGTAAGTAAGTCTGAAAGACTGATTGCAGCAAAATCGTGCATAAGAGGAGCGCCTAAACGGGCGGCACAGCCATTTACTGCGGCAATGCCAGGGATCACATCAATTTTCACCTTACTATCACGCTTTGCAGCGATCTCAAGAATGAGCCCTGCCATGGCATATATACCAGGATCCCCTCCCGATACCAGCACCACATGTTTACCATTTTCAGCAAGATCAAACGATTTTTTGCAGCGATCCACTTCCTGCATCATAGCGGATGTTATAACCTCTTTTCCTGCAAGAAGTTCAGGAATCAGATCAAGATAAGTGGCATAACCAATAATAACATCTGCAGCAGCAAGTGCATCCACTGCCTGCGGGGTCATATTTTCTACACTGCCAATCCCTGTTCCCACTACAGAAATCAGGCCACAAGACGGATCTGTTTCGTGGCGACTGCTGCTGTTACGTCTTTCCATTTTCTTTTCCTTACAATAAGTGTACCGGAACCAGGTATCGTTTCTGCTGCTAAAATGGCGGCTGGTTCGGCAACACCTTTCGCCCCGGTGGCCTTAAAAACCATAGCCGAGTGAGAAACATTCTCAACACTGTTTAGTTGGTCTTTGGTATAAAATTTAATTTCTGCTTTTGTAACAGTTGCAAAATCAAGCATCCCCTGCTCATCCTGTTTTAAATCGATTGAAGCAAAGGAACTGATTGATTTAAGATTAAGGCTGTTATCAGCAAAGAGCTCACTGACAGCAGTAATGAAATCTTCACTTCGTGTCCCTCGGTTACACCCAAGCCCTACTGTCAACGCACAGGGACGAAGAATCAGCGCGTCAGTTTCTGAAAAAATATGATCTGAAATAATAAGATCCGCTAATGCTGCTTTATGGACAAGTTTGAAATCCACAGGTAAACTTTCAAAATCATACTCTGAATAGATTTGAAGACTTCCATGATTAATAAGTTTTGCAGATTTCTCAATAAGCTTTTTAGAATCTTCAACAACTAAAGAATTCTTTGCTGCAAAAAGATCAAGGGCAGTGTGTCCGGTCACATCAGAGGCTGTGGTAATAACCGGTTGTGCATCAAGAATAGTCGCGACCTCTTTTGCAAGTTTATTTCCTCCTCCCAAGTGTCCCGAGAGAAGACTGATAACAAACTGTCCCTTTTCATCAAGCACCAGCACGCAGGGATCTTTTGTTTTATCGACACAGAGTGGGGCAAGAGCCCTGACTACAATACCGGTGGCCATTATACAAATTACAGCGTCAATCTCCTGCTTCCAGGAATCAGCAATTTTAGCAAAAACAGGCAAGTCTCTTTTATCTACAAAACTATCAGATAACTGAGCATTAATATTTTCAGCTAGAGTTTTACCACCTTGGGTAATTGCAATAATCACAGTTTTCATGATGTGTTGTTCAGATTATTTAGTGTCTTATGGAACAATTTCCTGTTTTTTCAAAGAAATTTTCTGATAAACCACTTACCCAGGGAACTGCCTTTCTTCCTGAACAGGGGGCACTGCTAACACTGCAGAGAGATAGAACGAGCGTCGGGCGTTGTGCAGAGACTGCAAAAGCAGGCAACGCAAATTTTTACCCTTGTGGTATCAAAATCACGACCATGATTTTCAATGAAGATAAATATCTGCTATGTTACAAATACACTTGGTTAATTATTCTTTTTTCACTACCCAAACAGGACATTATGGCTAAGATACGAAGTACCCTGGATATGGTTATGGA
>DQVD01000355.1 GCA_015661935.1 Desulfocapsa sulfexigens
ATTTCGTCCCCGTTCCCAAGAGAAATACAGTATAGCAAAATTTCAGAAAAAAAAATGGATTATCTTCTTGAAATTATTTTTTCTTCTGCCAATTCCTCACTAATCTGTTCCCCAAGACGGGCAAGTCGCTCTTCAGTTTCCTGCTTATACGCCTTAAAATCCCGTTTCAATTCAACATATCTTGAGGCGATATTAAGACTCGCAAGTACTGCAACCTTCCCCACAGCGACACTTCCCTTGGTCCCGGAAGAGCTGTTTTCCTGAACAAGATCCGTAACCAGAGCGATGATCTCCTCGACTTCCTCTTCTGGGGCACCGGTGTAAAAGGCAAATTCAAGCCCTATGAGTTCAAAGCGAACAAGTCGTTCCAAGAATTTTCCCTCTTTCCTGTTGGTGGGGCTTAAAAAATCCTGGGATAGTATCACGTTTACGCGTGAATAACTAAAAGTTTTTGCTACTGTTCAATCTGAGAGTCAGCCGTGAACAAGTTCCCCTGTACACCTGACTCTGAAGCATCATCCTCAGAATCATTTTCATCCGGGTTTTCCTCGTCAGTCCCTCCCACAGAAACAGCGCTACTGGCCTCCCAATCTTCAATTTTGCCAATAAGACTGCTTACCCGTGATGATATTTCTCCGCGCTCATCCTTCATGGAGGCAAGATCATCCTGAAGGGTCTCAATTGTTTCTTCCCTTCGCTCCAAACGTTCTGTTAAATCCGTATTTTCAGCCTGCAAAGCGTTAAATTTTTCCAGTAGACTAGCAACAAAACCTTCAAGGCGTACAAGCTCATTTTCTTCTGTCATTTCAATTACTCCAGCATAAAATATAATATTAACAGGACATCATGGTTATTTAATAATCAAACAATTATACCCTTGATTGGTTTTATTGCAAGCTCAGCTGCCCTCTTGAATAGTTCCAACTGACAGGATGGCCATCAGCATAGACCATATGTCCATGAAAAGGCATGGGATTACCATCAAAAACCATTGGCAGAAAGTATTTGTCCCCTTCCCACATTGGCAGTGAGCCTAGATCTGAAATCAACTTCCAGTGTAGGTCGCCCTCTGCATTTGTCGCCTGGGGTTCTCCCTGATAGCCGTTCACCAAAAAGATAAAACCAAACCAGTTTTCACCATTTTTTCCAAAGCCCGGCCAACTGATTGTTCCACGCAGCTCAGTCTCCGTGCAATGAATCCCTGCCTCTTCATAAATTTCCCGTTTTAGACACGCCAATACGTCTTCTCCTGCTTCCATTTTCCCGCCTAGACCATTATATTTCCCCAAATGTTCATCATCTGACCTTTTATTTCTATGAATCAGCAAAACGGATTTTTTATCCCTGGAAAGGATAAAACCAAGCGTTGCCAAGATAGGTCTATACATCAACTACTCCTTATGGTTTAATAGAGATAGTAATAACGAAATTCTTTATTGTTCTTAATTTATACTGTGGCACTGTTTTTTTCTATTCACCACTTTATTTTATATAAAAAACCAGTCGTTGCATTGCAAGTGATCATATTTATATGTATCGGGAAAATAAAGTTTCTGTGTGAATTATTCTCGAATGTGGATGCCGGATGAAAACCAACTGGAGCTATTTCAGCCGCAGGATGCCAACTATTCCTGTTTCTGTCTTCTGGTTTCTGTCTTCTGAATGTGCTCGCAGGGCATCATGTCCACAACCTGCCCATCTGTTCATTCCGACTCTGGCAAGATTGATTTTTGCGTGCATCTTCCTCCTCTCTATCCTTCTTCATACTGATTCCGGTTTCGCGGCAAACCCCTTTCCCCGCTACCCGATCATTGATAATAATGTACGATTCTGGGAAAGCATTTACGGACGTTATTCAACGAGTCAAGCTGTGGTGCATGATTCTGATAACCTTGGGATAGTGTATGAGGTTATCCCCATATTCAACTATCGGCTTCCCGGTGCTTCAAAGATTAACAGGCCGATTATTAAAGGAATCAAAAAAAAATATTCACGAATTCTTGGCAAACTTGCGAAAGGCATATCCCCTCACACTACTGAAGAAAAACGAGTTGCAGCACTCTTTGGAAAAGTCAGTCGTAAACGTTTAAAAAAAGCTGCAGATTCAGTCCGGGTCCAGATTGGTCAAAAAGATCGTTTTTTAGAAGGTGTTATACGATCCGGGGCGTATATGCCAGAAATCAGAGAAATTTTCAAAAAGCAGGGGCTTCCCGAGGATCTGGCCTACCTGCCCCATGTTGAATCTTCTTTTAATCCAAAAGCATATTCAAAAGCTGGTGCCTCTGGTATCTGGCAATTCACCAGATCCACAGGAAAACAATTTCTTACAATTAACTATGCCCTTGATGAAAGACAGGATCCCATCCTTTCCAGCCATGCAGCAGCCAGTTTTTTAAAAAACAATTACAAACTGCTTGGCAGTTGGCCCCTGGCTCTCACTGCTTATAACTATGGTCCTTCAGGTATGCTGCGTGCCAAAGAAGCACATTTAAGTTACGAACGGATTTTTTCCCGCTATGAAAAGGGTCATTTCAAATTTGCTTCCCGTAATTTTTATTCAGAATTTCTA
>DQVD01000393.1 GCA_015661935.1 Desulfocapsa sulfexigens
CCTAGAGGAGGAAAATATAAAGCACCTCTTCATGAGTGAAGAAAAGGAAACCCATGAAGAGGTGATACATGAAAAATATTACAAAAACTTATCCGAGGATAGCTTTCAGATCGTCAGCCGCAGTTTCACCAATTGGCATAACGTTGAAATTCTCAACCAGGACATTCAGTACGTTTGGAGTAATGAAAGCTGGAAGGGAGGGTCCAAGACGGATATCTTTAATTCCTAAGCTAAACAGAGAC
The DNA here is from genome assembly GCA_015661935.1 of Desulfocapsa sulfexigens. Lineage (GTDB taxonomy): Bacteria > Desulfobacterota > Desulfobulbia > Desulfobulbales > Desulfocapsaceae > Desulfocapsa > Desulfocapsa sulfexigens_A. The sequence goes on from DQVD01000393.1 coordinate 243, forward strand.
AGAAGAATTACGACTGCTTTCTGCTCATACCAGGAAAGAATAAAGGAGAGAGGCAGGTCATTCACGCCACACTCGAAAGCTCCGGCAAGCGCCACCGCAATCTGGATCGCAGAGTAGGCATCATTACACTGTCCAACATCGAGAAGACGAGGAATTCCACCGATGTCACCTAGTTTTTTGTCAAAGAAACGGAATTTTCCGCAGGCAAGAGTCAGAATTAAACAATCCTGTGGAATCTCTTCTGCCATTTCAGTGAAGTAATTACGACCGGGTTTAGCACCATCACAGCCGCCAACAAGGAAGAAGTGACGAATAGCTTTAGACTTAACACCTTCGATGATTTTATCGGCAACACCAAGAACAGTGTTTCTGGCAAAGCCAGCCATAACGGTGCCGTTGTCCAGGTCATCGGTGAATCCTGGAAGAGCCAAAGCTTTTTCAATTACAGCACTGAAGTCTTTGTCACCATTATCAGTTGTATCAACGTGTTTCACATCCGGCCAGCCAACAAGACCGGTGGTGAAAACGTTATCGATGTAGGATTCTTTTGGTTTCTGGATGCAATTAGTCGTGAAGAGAATTGCGCCAGGGAAGTTAGGCATCTCTTTCTGCTGGTTCTGCCACGCAGTGCCAAAATGTCCGTAAAAATGGTCATATTTTTTGAGTTCAGGATATCCGTGACATGGAAGCATCTCACCGTGGGTGTAGATGTCGATTCCTTTGCCCTGGGTCTGCTCAAGAAGCATTGCAATATCTTTCAGGTCGTGACCGGTAACAAGGATACATTTATTAGGTCTGTGTCCAAGAGGCACTTCGGTGGGTACTGGATGACCGTAGGTTCCGGTGTTACCAGCATCGAGCAGTTCCATTGCACGAATGTTTACTTCACCGGTTTTCAGAGCAAGTGCAACGAGATCTTCAAGGCCCATCTCAGTGGTAAGAGCAGCCATTGCGTGATGAATGAAGGCATAAACCTCATCATCTTCTTGGCCAAGAATTGCTGCGTGCTCAGCATATGCTGCAAGTCCGCGCATTCCATACATGGAGATCTGTTTCAGGGATCGCAGATCTTCGTTGGTATCGAGTGTGGTGATGAAATTAAGAGCTGCACCCTGTTCTTCAAGATCGGCAAGGCTGTCAGCAGGAGTGAAAGTAAGAGCAGCGGCTGTGGAGTCAATTGTTCCACCAGCAGCTTCAACTTTTGTTTTCAGCTCTTCACGAAGAACAACGGTTTTACGAATAAGATCTTCAAAACGGATGGGATCAAAATCAACGTTGGTGAGGCAGGCAAAGATAGCTTCACAAACAAATAAATCAATAGCATTATCAGCTACGTTTACTTTGCGACCAGCATTAGCCACTATACAAAGTCCCTGAACAGCATGGGTGAGCAGATCTTCAAGTCCGGCAACTTCTCCATTCTTTCCACAAACACCAATGTTGGTGCAGGCAACGCCTTTTGCGGTTTGTTCGCACTGATTACAATACATAGGTAAATCCTCCGATATATTTTTCTGATAATAAAAACTACATTTAAGTATGTAGTAGAAGAAAATAATTGTCAAATGGTCACGTGTTTTTTTGCATCTTGTGGAAAAGAGTATACAGGTCTGCAACCGTTGCTGCCTTGACATAGATCAAGGAATAGGACAATTATGATCTTTTTTTATTATTTTCTCTTTTTGTTCAGGCAGGAGTTGCTTTGATAAACAATGTTGAATCGTTTTCAATTTGAAAAGGGCGTGAATTATAATCACCAAAGAGAGTGATATCCAGGAATCCGGATTGCTGTATTACCTGCATCCATCGTTCCACTGAGAATCCAGCAAGATGGCGGACGTGTTTGAAATCTTCCCTGGCTTTGCTGTTAACTGGTCTGACACGATATCGTTCTTCCATTCTGATTTCCTGAGTAGCATTATTATAGCTGCGAAGAGTTTCTTTAATCAGTTTCCCCTGATCGTTTTTGAGTGAAAGCATTTGAAACTGGAAAAGTTTCTGACCTTTCATATCCATAAGTTCTTTATCAGGAATATGGAGTTGTAAAAGGAGTGATCCCTCAGATTTCAGGTAGTAATGGGCCTGCTGCAAACATTTTTTTATAAGATCGGTTTTTTTTAAAAGATTGAGCGTGTTGTAGGGAATAAGAATGTGATCGTAATTCTTTCTGAATGCCATGTTAGCCATATCCATACAGATGTAAGATGGAGGGGAGGATGAATGAGCCATGGCTTGTTTGAGCATGTCTATTGATAAATCAAGTCCTGTTACTAGGTAGCCTGAGGTGGCAAGAGCTTTACTGATCCTACCTGTTCCACAACCAAGTTCAAGAACCCTTGAGTCTGGTTTGCAATGTTCTCTGTAAAACTCAATGTCCTTTATAAACGCATCCATCTCAATAGAATAGAATTCTGCATAGCGTCTGGCGCTTAAGGGAAGAAAGATTTCGTCCGGTTCTTTATGTTTGGAAAATATGTCACTCATCCATTCTTTTTACACTTCCTGTATTTTATCATCAAGGAGAAGGTCTTCTGAGGTACAATTGTCTGTGCTATTACTTGTAAATTCTGTATAATGCCTGGTCATGCCATCATGTTTTTTAATCCATAAATCCTAGTCGTAATAACACCATATGTCTCTGCCTCCTGTTACAATTTATACAGATGGTTCCTGCAGTCCCAACCCCGGTCCCGGTGGTTGGGGAGTAGTAATTCTGCCTGGGAAAGGAAAGAAAAGGGAATTGTCCGGGAAAGTCAGCAATACCACCAATAATCGAATGGAACTACAGGCTTCTCTTGAAGCTTTGCAAGCGCTGACATGCTCAAGTGCGGTTCAATTGTTTACGGATTCGAAATATGTACAGAACGGTATAAGCAAATGGATTGTAAACTGGCGTAAAAATAACTGGCTAACAACGGAAAAAGAAGCTGTTAAAAATAGAGATCTGTGGGAGGCGCTCGACCGTGAGATACAGCGCCATGAGGTGGAATGGCATTGGGTCAAGGGGCATGCCGATAATTCTCATAATGAACGTGCAGACGCATTGGCCGTTGCAGCCAGAGGTCGAATGCCGCTTCCACTCGCAGAAGAAACAGCAGTACATATTTTCCTGGGAATTACCTGGAGACAGAAGGTAAAGACAGGTTCCTGGGCTGCAATCTTCAGGTATCAGACGCATTTTAAAGTGATCGGTGAGGTAGTGAAAAACTCTTCAGCCAATCGTATTCATATTCAATCAGCCTGTTCTGCCCTGCAAAATTTAAAACGTCGCTTACCAATACATATATACACAAGTTCCGGTTATTTAAAAGATGGAGCTGGCAACTGGCTTAAAGGATGGGAACAAAATGGTTGGCATACGCGCGAAGGGAAAATTGTAAGTAATAAAGAGGAATGGCAGGCATTGAATCAGGTATTGCAGGAATACTCCGTGAGTTTTCATGTGATAGATAAAGAAATGCCTCCCTGTCACAGTCAGGAAGCAAAAGCACTTGCCGGTGAATGGGTGGTAAATTTCATAGATGGGCCAGATAAGGAACGGGGATGAAATACCTTCCCCAATGTAGGCGCTCGGATTTAGTGCCTTACAGAACAATTTCTTGTTTTTTCAAATAAATTTTATGATAAGGCACTTATCCAGTGAACTGCCTTTCTTCCTGAACAGGGTTAGTATCTGAATTTTATATAAAGCAGATGACAGAACAGCTTTTTCATGCCGATGAAACTCGCTGGGAGGTTTACGAAGAAATAGAAAATAAAATAGGTCACCGATGGTCTCTGTGGGTTACCCAATCTCACAGTGTTATTTTCTTTAATCTTGACCCAACTCGTGCAGCCAGTGTGCCGACAGAACATTTTGAAAATATTAGTCCAAATACCCTGAAAGCTATCGTGGTCTGTGACCGCTACAGTGCATACAAAAAATTAGCCAACGACAGTAATGCTATCATTCTGGCTTTTTGCTGGGCTCATGTGTGTCGTGATCTTCTTAATGTTGCCCGTGGCTGGCACAAGCACGAAGAATGGGCCTTTGAGTGGGTTAATGACATCAAAGAGCTTTATCAGCTTAACAACAACAGATTTTGAAACACTGGAACAAAAACAAACCATTGTTAATTCAACCATCAGAATTTACCAAACAACATACTGCGTTACTTAAACAAGCTTGTTCAGCAATAGCGATCTACACCTCATCAGGCAGTTGATTGCAGAAGACCCAACGCGTAGCCGCGCACAATTGCCGCGTCTTACCTGCCAAAAACTAAATTGGCTCAAAGCTGACGGCGGGTTAAAGGATATATGTCTGCCAGAGTAGCTATGTTACGCATGCAGGATGACGGATTAATTCAACTGCCGCCACCCTATTATAAGAAAAAATTTGCGATAAAAATCGCAAATACTGCGAATACTGACCCTTGTCCTGTAATATCTTCCCCAGTCCATGGATTGCCCTCATTGCGATTTGAACAAGTTGTGCAACCAAAACCGTCAGTAAGCGTTCACCAGCACTTCATTTTCG
>DQVD01000321.1 GCA_015661935.1 Desulfocapsa sulfexigens
ATTTCTTGTTTTTTTTTTCAAAGAAATTTTCTGGAAAGGTACTTATCCAGTGAACTGCCTTTCTTCGTGAACAGGGTTAGGATCACAATGTATATTAATGTGTTGTAATAACAGTTTATTTATAGATTTAACACAGGATAGTCATTCCTGTATTCTCTATTCATGAAATGATCTCAAAAAAAAGGCCGTGTCCGAAGACACGGCCTCAAAAATACTTACAACTACAGTCTATTAATCAAGAGGATTCTTAACAAAAGAGCTGTCTCTGTACCTCTCAAAGGTCATCGCGGTTGTGCGATAAATAAGATGAGCAAACTTGGTGTAAGGCAAATACATGAACAGCATCATAACAGTTACAAGATGGATATAATAAATAATGTAACCAGTTGCTACAAGTCCTCCCCAACGAGCAAATTCAGCAAAAAGCCCACTCACACCAACAGCCATGATTTCCCAGATAAGAAACCAGTCATAAAAAGTGGGAGTAATATTATCTTCTGCTTCAGCCTTAGAACGGTTCACCCATAAAATTCCACAACCAACAATCATTGCAACAGCAGATACATTGGCAAGAATCTTAACAGGGTTCCATACAGACATGGGACCATGAAGGCTTGGAATAAATAATCCTAAAACATCATTTGCAAGTGCAGACCAGATAGTAACGATTAAAAGACCACCAAAAGCCCACATTAAAGGCTTATGGCCTGTTTCACGATTACGGTTAGTACCACATTCTCTGAAACGATTATGCTGAACGATTTCTAAAACCGACGGCCATACGAAATCTTGCGCCAGTTGTACAAGTGAAGGCTTAAAATCAGGATTAACCCTTTCTCCCTCACACATCTGTTTCCACATATTCGTTACTCCCTTGTAAGAAGCAACAGCGGCGAGGCCAGCGGCAGCGAGCATAAAGAAATCAATAAAAGCAACATTTTTTGACAACCAATGGAAATCCCAATGTCCAAAAAAGTGCTGATATCCATATTTTGAAAATTCTTCACTTCCGGGCATTGCCATCCCACCGGAAATTGCCCAAAGGACGAAAATTATTCCTGCTGGAATTGCAATCAACATGGGAAGCCCTTTCGCTGTCGATGCCAATTTTGCAAGACCCGTTGGCCATCCAAGGGCAGTGTATGCATAGGCACGAATAGCGCCAAGCACATCACCAGGTTTTGCACCGCGGGGACAATAAGCAGTGCAATCACCACACTGATGACAAAGAAATACATTAGGATCGGCAATAAGCTTATCCTTCATTCCCCATCCAGCATAAATCATTTCCTGGCGTGGAAATGGGTTTTCGTCCTTGGAGAGTGGACACACTGCAGAACAAGTGGCACACTGGTAACACTTTTTCATTGTGTCGCCACCAGCTGTTTTTAAATATCTGATAAAATCTAAATCCGGTTGAACATCCATGGCTCTAATCCTCCTGTTCTATTCTCAAGTCATATACCAATATTACAAAAACGTTAGTCGTAAATTAAATAGCGCATGGTACTGGTGTTCGCTCTTTTTTGCAAGAAGAGTCACACCAGTACCTGACAAAAGACAGAACTAGAAGCCCTTGAATGGATTTGCACCCATTTCGACAATCTCGTCAACAAAATCATTTACAAGATCAGCAACTGTATCATAGTCAGTGATCGCCACAGACTCAGATCGTACACGCTCTGGCTCAAGGCCAAGGGTAGAGAGAGTATCACCAATATTTTCCATACGTTTATTGGCAATCTCAGATCCTTTGACAAAGTGACACTGGTAGTCATCACCATATTTACAACCAAGAAGCATAGCACCGTCAAGTCCTGCAGAGAGTGCATCACGAATCCAGGCCATGTTCACAGAGCCAAGACAACGAACAGGAATAAAACGGATCATGTGATTGAGTTTATGCTTACGCATTCCAGCCATATCAAGTGCTGGGTAAGCATCATTCTCACATGCAAAGATGAGGATACGAAGTTTATCGTCATCATCTTCAGGTACTTCAATGGATTTAATCATAGATCCAATAAGATCGATGTTGTAATCCTTAAAGCCGATAATACGTTCAGGACAGGCACCCATACAGGTACCACAGCGACGACAACGTGAAGGATTTGGAAGTGGTGTTCCCTTCTCATCATCATCAAGTGCGCCAAAAGGACATTCCTCAGTACAACGTTTACACTGAGTACATCTCTGCATGAAAAACTCAGGATAGGTTTTATCACCTGATCTTGGATGTACAGAGACACCGCGGTCAGCAGATTCGATACACTGGATAGCTTTCAAAGCTGCACCGGTGGCATCATCCATTGTTTCCTGCATATTCATTGCTTTTCTTACACCACCACAGGCATAAATACCGGTACGGCGGGTTTCGTATGGAAAGCAGATAAAGTGCGAATCAGCATATCCATCAAAAAGATCAAGATCAAGGAATGCTGGTCCCTGACGATAGGCAAGATTAATGGTATTTGCATCCTTGGTGGTTGGTACCATACCAGCGGCAAGTACGATTAAATCTACTTCAAGATCAAGATCTTCACCAAGAAGAGTGTCTTTAGCATGAACGGTTCCACCCTCAACGCCTGTTACAGTCGCTTTGGTCATGAAAATGCCGTCATCCAGCTGTACACCTTTGTAGAACAGTTCCATGTTGCCAGGAGTACGCATGTGCTGGTACAGGATAAATGCCTGAGCATCAGGATTACTTTCACGAACATATTTAGCCTGTTTCAATGCAACCATGGAGGTTACAGAGTTGGCATAGGGGAAATCCTCATCATTCTCTTCAGCTCCAGGGCTCATGATAAAAGCAACTCTATCGAGTCCTTCAAGTTTGCCGTTTTTGGCCATGCCCTCAAACTCAGCATTGGTCACAACTTTATCATTGCTTCCATGTCCGAGATGCTCGAATTCAGAAACATCAGCTGGAATCCAGCCGGTAGCCAGAACCACAGAACCAAAAGCTGTAGCAGCTTCATTGACATCGCCATATGGTTTAAGTCCTGTATTTGGGTCGTCCATCTCGCCTTTGTCAATCAGATCCTGCTCATCAACGCCTACTTTGGCTGGAGCATCCCACTCAGAATCTGTTCCAGCAGATTTCAGAGTAACCTGAAAATCACCAGGAGAACCACCAATACGGGCAACTTCAGTAGAAGTCTTAATGGTGATTTTAGAATCTGCTTCAACTTCAGCAATCATGGAAACGATGGAGTTCTCTTCGAGTTCAGCATATGGGTAAGAAGTTGGAAACTGTTTGGCCCAACCATTGGCTTTTCCACCAAGTACGTCTGCTTTTTCGACAAGAGTAACATTATATCCGGCTTTAGATGCTTCAACTGCTGCAGTAATACCTGCAATACCACCACCCATGACAAGGATGTCCTTATTCATGGACTCCATTTCCCAGGCTTCTGGCATTTCAGTTTTAGCAGAACGGGTACAGGCCATGCGAACATAATCAGATGCTGTTTCCTGAAGCCATTCCTGATGAGACTCTTCCTGTCCCTCCTCAGCCTCTCCTGCAGCCCAGATAACCTGCTCACGAAGATTCCCACGAACAGTGATTGTATCATCACCCATGTCGAATTCACTCTGCATCACGCGAGGAGAACAGGCGCAGATATTAAATGTATTAATACCTTCAGATTTTTTCTCATTCTCAAGAAAGGCACGACCTTCAGGACTACAGAGTGTAGCGTGTGTTTTACATTCCTGGGACATCTCACCGGTTACTACTTCGGAAAGAGCCTCAATGTCGAGTGCATCTCCGATGCCACAACCTGTGCATATATAGGTACAAATTTTCTTATCCATTGATTATGACCTCCTGGAAACCTGAATTGCCTTCAGGGCAGCAGCGGTGGCTGACTGATTGCTGGTAACAACATCTGCAGCTCTGCATGCACAGCCTGCGGACAATACGCCGGTCTCGGGATTAGAGTTAACAAAACCGCTCGGATCGGTATCGAGTGTAACAGGAGCACCATCTGCAGCAAGAGAAGGCTGCATACCGGTGGCAAGAACTGCCATATCAACATTCTGTTTAATTTTCTCTCCAGTTACTGCATTTTCAGCAACAACTGTAACAGACCCATCGGACTCTGGAATGACCTCGGCGACTTTGCCTTTGATGAAGGTAGAATTCTCGTCCTGCATCAGTTTCTCACGGAATTTTTCATATTTCCCAGGAGTACGGAGATCTATATAGAAGACATAAATTTTTGCCTCAGGATAGCGCTCCCTGATATAGGTCATCTGTTTGAATGTGGCCATACAGCAGATGTATGAACAGAATTCAAGATGATTTTCATCGCGGGATCCAGCACACTGAACAAATGCAAAGGACTCAGGTTCTTTATTATCACCTGGACGAAGAATTTTGCCATCGGTGGGACCACCAGGAGCAGCCATACGCTCTATCATCATGTTGGTAACGATTGCGTCAGACTCGTTGAACTTCAGGTTGTCCATTTTGGTCGGATCATAAGGAGTCCAACCGGTAGCCCAGATGATAGAAGCAACATTAATGGTTTTGGAATCAGTTCCCATATCGAGATCAACAGCACCATATTTACATGATGCTTTTACAGCTGCAGCACCTTCTTCAGAAAGGGCATCTTTGTTGATCACATAGCGACGGGGAAAAGCCATCTCGTGGGGAAGATAAGCAGCTTTGGATTTGTTAATTCCATAGTTAAACTCGTTGTCCATTTCATCTGGACAGGATGCTTCGCAATCGCCACATGCAGTACAGTTGCTATTCACATAGCGTGGCGCAGTCTCAAGAGTAACCTCGTAATTCCCGGGTCCACCAGAAACAGCAGTAACACTGGTCATAGTATAGGTACGGATACGACGATTATCTTTAATACGCTTAAAGTTAATCTCCAGTCCACAGCTGGGCGGACACAGTTTGGGGAAATACTGATTCAGCTGTGCTACACGGCCGCCAAAATAGGCATTCTTTTCGACCAGATACACATCATTACCGACTTCAGCGGCTTCAAGGGCTGCAGTGAGCCCGCTAATACCACCGCCTACGACCAAAATCGCACCGGAAGTGCCTTGCTCGTCAGTCATACCAACCTCCATTAGTACTCTTAATATTTACCTTTGAAAACACACATCCTGCCAGACAGAAATCGGACTCTCCGTAGGCTTCAATTTCAAGACAACCAAATTCAAGAATCAAAGGCTCTTTTTGCAACATTGTAACTCATCGGAATAAAGGGACATTCTTTTCCCTTTCCTCCAATCAACCACAAGCACTACATAGTAAAAATCTCCAGAGATCCGAAGACCCTGGAGATTTTTATTCTTACTTATGACTAACTTCAGCCTTGGATTAGATCCAAGGGTCGGTCTCTACAATGTTGAGACACTCAACTTTCTCACAGAGCCATTCCTGAGTCTCTGGATTAAAGGTAGAGTTAACGAAACATTTCCAGTTTTCGTCATCAACGGTTGGGAAATCAGATCTGTAGTAGAATCCTGGGTAGCGGGATTCTTCACGGAACTGGATGTGACGAATATGCATCTCAACACACCAGATACGATGGTAGTTCTCCCAGGCACGCATAAGTTCATGCAGATCGCCGGCAGCCATTTTCTCTGCATCTTCACGAAGAAGCTGAAGAAGATCCATACAAATTCCAAGAAGCTTACCAGAAGTCATGTAGTATGTTGCAACACCACCACCATACTCATCGGTGGCTTTCATGAGACGCATCATGAGACCTGCAGGCTTGCAGTAATTAGGATTCACGTTCTCAGCGGTAGATTTACCAACATGCTCGTGATACAGCTTAACTGGGGCGTAGATCTCATCAGCAAGTTCCTGAGGAGTCTGCATAAGCTCTGGAGTGAAGTCAGCATTGTCACGACAGAATTTAACCATCTGCTTAGCAACGATACGTCCTTCAGCATGAGCACCAGAGGAGAACTTATGACCAGAAGCACCAACACCATCACCAGCGGTGAAGAGTCCGTCAACTGTGGTCATACGGTTGTATCCCCATTTGTACTGATGCGCGCGAGTACCATCAACAGTTGGAACCCAGTCTTCCTCAGGACCTGAACACCAGATACCACAACAACCGGAGTGAGAACCAAGGAGGTAAGGTTCGGTTGGCATGATCTCAGAACCTACTTTCTCAGGCTCAACGTTGGCACCAGCCCAGAGGCCAGCCTGTCCAACAGACATGTCAAGGAAATCTTCCCATGCTTCAGATTCAAGGTGTTTCCAGAATTTCTTGAGGTCTTTCTCATTCATACCCGCTTCTCTACGCTCATCAAGGAAGGCGTTAAGAGCAACATCGGTAGCCATGTAAATTGGTCCACGTCCAGCCTTCAGCTCATTAATCATGAGATGGTTACGAAGACAGGTAGGTGTAACAGCAGAAGCACCATAAGGCATGAACTTCTCAAGCTCATCTTTTACGGCATCACTGTTTGCATAGAACTCACCAAGACCATTGGATACTTTAGCTTTGAAAAGAAGGAACCACGCACCAACAGGTCCGTATCCATCTTTAAAACGAGCAGGGGTGAAACGATTTTCCATCATGGTCATGGTAGCACCAACCTGACCACACATGGTGTAGGTGGAACCAGCATTCCATACCGGGTACCATGCACGCCCCTTACCCTCACCGGTAGACCGGGGACGGAAGATATTTACAGCACCACCGCAAGCACATAAAATGGCCTTGCAACGGAAAACATGTACTTTATTCTCACGAGTAGAGAAACCGACAGCGCCAGCAATCTGGTTAGCTTTGTTTTTATCAAGAAGCAATTTTACGATAAAAATTCGTTCCAGACAGTTCTCTTCACCAAGAGCGGTTTTTGCAGGCTCAGCAACGATACATTTGTAGGATTCACCGTTGATCATGATCTGCCATTTACCGGTACGTACAGGAGTTCCACCTTCACGAAGGGTTGGGGCAGGTTTTGAGCCATCAAGGTTCTCACCGTCTGCATCTTTCTTCCAAACAGGGAGTCCCCATTCTTCAAACAGCTTAACAGACTCATCAACGTGACGACCACAGTCATAGATAAGATCTTCACGAACAACGCCCATCAGGTCATTACGAACCATCTTTACGTAGTTTTCGATTGGATTCTCACCAATGTAGGTGTTAATAGCAGAAAGGCCCTGTGCAACAGCACCGGAACGCTCCAGGGAAGCTTTATCAACGAGGGTAATTTTCAGGTCGTCTGAAGCCCATTTTTTTATCTCAAATGCAGTACCGCAAGCAGCCATACCACCACCAACAATAAGAACATCAACATCGTGTTCTACGATCTCGGGATCGACGACGGCATTCAGCTCGCCCATAGGTTTATTTGGTAACGCCATATTCAAATCTCCTTAATTTAGATTCAAAAAGTTTTAAAATAATTCAATTAATTCTTCTCAATATAAACGAGGGGAGAATTATTTAGGAGTCGGCAGATCGGCTTCAAGAAGCAGGCATTCGTCATCCAAGTTACCACCTTTCTCTCCAGGGTAAGCGTTAGCAGCACCCTCAGCAGTAGTACGAACAGGGAATTTGAAACGTTTCATATTACCGTTACGGAATTTAACGGTCCACATGATGGAATCTGCACTACGCATTGGATGAACCTGGCCACCCATGGGTACGAAGTCATCGTATCCACGAACAAAGATTGCGCCCTGTGGACAGATCTTAACACAAGAGTAACACTCCCAGCATGCATCAGGTTCCTGATTATATGCTTTCATTTCCTCTTTGTTAAGAACCATCAGGTCGTTAGGAC
>DQVD01000192.1 GCA_015661935.1 Desulfocapsa sulfexigens
CCCTTGCCCTGAATCATAAAGATTTCCTGTAGAGCTTTGGGGATTTTACCGGCCAGCAGGTCAGGTAGGGAAGAAAGGCGGGACTGGCATTCTTTTTTGATAGTCTGCCAGTTTTTTTGTTTCATCTTTTTGATGGAGATTATCACTTCATAGGGAGCACCCATGGAGCCTTGGACAAGGGATGTTACTTTTCCGGGAGTAATCTTAAGATCAAGCACAGCAAGATGCCGGACATAACTGCGACCACGTCCGATGCGGTTACTGTAATCGGCATAGCTTTCAAGGTTTTTATTCCATGCTTTGCCCCACCAGGTTGTTGCCAGAGCCTTCCCCTCAAGGATAACCGGACGGATATCAGGATGTTTCTTCCGCAGCTGTTTAAGCTTTTTTTTAGCCTTGGCTTTTTTTTCCGCAACGGTCACATATTTCGGGTAATAGCCATAACTCATATTGTATCTCCCTATCTCTTTACCGCAGTCTGAACAGATCAGACAGCTCGTCATCTTTCATTTCCGTAAGCCATTTCTCGCCACCGCTGGCAGCCAGCACGTCGGCAGAAAGTTGCGCCTTTTGCTCCAGCATTTCATCAATTTTTTCTTCTATGGTCCCCCTGGTAATGAATTTATGCACTATCACCTTTTTTTGCTGACCAATACGAAAAACACGGTCGGTGGCCTGATTTTCCACGGCCGGATTCCACCAGCGGTCAAAATGAACGACATGATTGGCACTAGTCAGGTTCAGCCCAACTCCGCCTGCCTTGAGCGATAGCACCATAAAGGGAATATACTCATCCGATTGAAACTGTTCGATGATTTTTTTGCGTTTACTCACGGCTACGCTGCCATGCAGAATGAGTCCGGGGCGGCCAAAAATTGTTTCCAGGAAACGTGCCAGCGGTTCCGTCATTTCCTTGAACTGGGTGAAGATCAGCATCTGTTCCCGTTTTTCATGGATGGTTGTACTTATTTCACGCAGTCTCACGAATTTGCCACTTTCTTTTTCATTATATCCATCCACTCCGGCATATTGATCAGGATGATTGCAGATTTGTTTGAACTTGGTCAGTGCTGCCAGGATCATACCTTTACGTTGAATACCACCTGCTGACTCCAGCATTTCGGCCATATTATCTACAAGCTGCTGATAAATTACCGTCTGTTTTCGACTCAAATCTGCCCAGCTCTTCACTTCCACTTTGTCTGGCAGGTCGCTGATAACAGAGCGGTCAGTTTTTAAGCGACGCAGAATAAAAGGCGCGGTCATTTTGCGCAGACGGCCATATCCATCGGGGTGATCGGCCAGGCCTTTACTAAAGGTGGCAAATTCTTTGCTTGTACCCAGCAGGCCGGGGTTAACAAAATCAAACAATGACCAAAGATCACTCAGGCGATTCTCCACGGGGGTGCCGGTCATGGCGATACGGTTGGCAGCAGGAATCTTTTTTACTGCTCTGGTCTGTTTGGTGCCGGGGTTCTTGATCGCCTGGGCTTCATCAAGAATGATATAGTTCCAGTTATACTCAGATAACCAGTCATAGCGCTGGGCCAGGGCATAGGTGGTGATAACCAGATCCAGTCGATTCAGATCTTTATTTGCGGGTGCCTTTACTCTGTGGGGTTTATGTATGGATGGATGGGCAAAGAACACCTTCAATTCCGGAAAGAAGTTTTTTATTTCCTGATCCCAGTTGGCAAGCAAAGAGGCTGGAATGATGAGCAGTGAGGCCGCAGCTTGAGTATTAGCCCGATGCCTGCTAGTCAGGACATTTAAAAAGGCCAGAATCTGTACAGTCTTACCCAACCCCATATCATCGGCCAGACAAGCCCCAAAACCAAGCGCGTCAAGTTCGCAGAGCCAACGCAGCCCATCCTGCTGGTAGGGTCTCAGCTTTGCACTGAACCGATCATCGGTGTGTACTTTCGGCAGTTGTTCGGGGTGTGTCATTTTGTGAAAAACTGATTGCAGCCATTCACCATTTTCAACTTCCAGTACATCCGCGTCGGCTGTTTTCAGGAGTTTTGTGCCGGATTGCAGTTGCAGACGCATGGCCTCTGCCAGAGTCAATCCTTCCTGTGTTGCCAGATTCTGTGCATCTTCATAGGCGGCAAGAGTCTGTTCCAGTTTCTCCCTATCAACAGCCACCCACTTGTTTTTGATAAAGGCCAAGCCCTCAACTTTATCGAGCAGACGTTTTACTTCATCCATTGAGAGTTCATCTTCCCCCAGCATCAGCCGTGGGGAGAAATCCAGCAAGGCAGCCATGCCCACCATGGTTGGTCTTTGTTCGCCAAGGCTGATTTTCAGGGTAAGGCTTGTACCTTTGACCTTCCACCAATCGGGAATGCGGCAGAGGATACCAGCATCTTCATAGAGTGGAACCTCCTGTAAAAAAGTGTGCGCATCCTGGCTGGTCCAGGCCAGGGGGGAAAAGAGATCATTGCTCTCCAGCAGTTCGGTAATCAGCGTGCTCTCTTTTGCGGCCTCATAGACGGTAGTCAACAATTCCAGCAGTTTATTATTATCATCCCGGTATTCCTGTAGGGCATATTTCAGGGGCAGATGTTTTGATTGTCCTTGGCCTCCCATCCGGGTCGAATAGGTAGCCAGAAAGGCAAAGGGTGTATCAGCATCTTTATTTTCTACAAGGTGGAAATAAATCCGACCCAGCAGGTGAGCGTTGGGGGAATAATGATGGATAAACTTGGCCACAGAGCCGGAAAACTGGTTGATGGACGTGGCAAAAGACGTGTTTAGGGCAGACCAGAATGTTGAAAGGAGGTGAGAGTTAATATATTCCCAGCCAATCATTGCCGGAAGTGTTTCCAGTAATTGGGCGAGTTCATGTTCGGGAAGGGGAATCTTTACCTGGTGGCGGAGTTCCTCCAGATCTGGAGTCAGCCGAAGATGATGAACAAAGAGAGCACTGAAGCGACGCCAGAAATCAAGGGAATCTGGGAGATACACTTTCGCGTCGGAAAAACCGAGACAGAGCAGCCAGTTACTGCGATCCTTTTTGTAAACGGAGAAGATTTCCTGTTGCAGAAGTGTACTGCTCTTTGTCTGTTTAGCACTCTTGGAGTCAGCTTCAAGTTGAAGTGAGCCATCTGGCAGTAGGACTGCTTGCAGTGCACGGGTGAGGGACTTGTTTGGCATATTTGAGTACATTCAGGATGAAATCAATCTTGTTTGTTCCACGACATCAGCCTCGCTGCTTTCCTGATCTAAAACCTGTGAAATCACCCTATCTTTACCTTCTGAAAGGTAGTCGGTTAGCGTTTTAGTGCCTTACAGAACAATTTCTTGTTTTTTTCAAAGAAATTTTCTGATAAGGCACTTATCCAGTGAACTGC
>DQVD01000150.1 GCA_015661935.1 Desulfocapsa sulfexigens
CAAGGTGATTATATGGGATTTGTTGTACAGGGTGTCCTTGAAGTATTAAAAAAGTCTGAAACCGGAGAAAATATTATCATAGCACGTCTTGCCAAAGGCAGTTCCATTGGTGAAATGACCCTCATTGACAAATCACCCCGATCAGCAACCGTAGTTTCGAGACAACCGACAACCATGATCACACTAACCGCCAAAGGATTTGACAAACTCCTTGATAAGTCTCCTTCAACAGGAGTTAAGATCATCCAAAAAATTTCAAAGCTCTTAAGCCTGAACATGCGCAGAACATCAAGTAAACTTGCCGACTTGTTAAATATGTACCCAATATGACACTACTTGCATCCTAATAAATAATTCCGAATAAAAATATGCCAGCTTCCCCCACCATACTTTTTGCAGATCGTACTCCTGATAAACAACTTACCTGCAAGCAACTCTTTGAGGAGTATGCGCCCTCAAATGTGTATATCTGTTCACACTCCGATGAGCTTATCTCAAAAATCGATTCCCATCATCCAGATATTCTTTTTCTTGATCTTCTACTCAGCCCTGAACAGAAAAGCATAACAACGCTCGACTTTATTCAAGAGAGTTATCCGGATCTACTGCTTATTGCTGCTATCCCACAGGATAATCACGCGCTGGAACAAGAAATCATAAAACGTAACCTTTTTTTCTACGTTGGTACACCATACGAGGCCACAGAAATACAACTCGCCCTGAAAAGAGCCACCACAAAACTTAATTTCAATACTCCTGCTCAAGCAATTGTATCACCAAAGAGGCTCCCCCCTTTTTATGGAATTATCGGTGAAACACGAGTTATGCAGAATTTATTTAATCTCATTGCCAAGGTTGCAGAGGATGATTTTGCAACAGTTCTTGTACGTGGTGAATCAGGGACAGGGAAAGAACTCGTTGCAAAAGCTATTCACCTTCATTCCAGCAGAAAAAATAATAATTTTGTACCGGTAAATTGTGCTGCCATTCCAGATGACCTTCTGGAAAGTGAATTATTTGGCTACACAAAAGGTGCCTTTACCGGTGCTGCGCAGAGCAAAATCGGAAGGATTGAATATGCTGATAAGGGGACTCTGTTTCTTGATGAAATCGGGGACATGAAGCCATCATTGCAAGCCAAACTGTTACGAGTGCTCCAGGAAAGAGAATTTGAGCCTGTTGGAAGTCTTAAAGCAACACCAGTTAATACCCGTATTGTTGCAGCAACTCATTGTGACCTTGAGCAAATGGTATCAGAGGGAAAGTTTCGCGAAGATCTGTACTATCGGCTTTCAGTTATTCCTTTAACTATCCCCCCCTTAAAAGATAGGAAAGAAGATATTCCCATATTGCTCAATTCTTTTCTTGAGCTGCACGCAACCAAAAGAGGCAGACAAAAGTTCACAATTCCCATGTCTGTTATGACGGCTCTTCTTTCTTACGAGTGGAAAGGAAATGTTCGAGAACTCGAAAACCTTGTTCAACAGCTGGCCATACTGTGCAGTGGAAAAGAGATTCAACTTGAAGATCTTCCGGAACGTCTTCTTTTGGATTATAATCTGGATAAAGTGGATCATGATTCAATTTCAACAATCCTGAAAAAATCTTCCATGGACGCTGTTCTCTATGATAACGAAGAAAAACAATCTAAAACCACAATGCCATCAAAGGATGAATGGGAAGAGGGCCAGGTGGATTTCAAAGAACTCATTAATGATTATGAAGCTCAACTAATCATTAAGGCCATGAAGATAAGCCATGGAAATAAAAAGGAAGCAGCAAAACTGCTGAATTTGAAAAGAACCACGTTGCTCGAAAAGATTAAAAAGAAGAACTTACACAGTCTGTGGGAAGCATAGTGTTCACTCATGCCGCCATTTTGGCCTGAACAGAATTTATTTTTTCAACGATATCATCTTCACTCGCAGGTGTGATGAGAATATCACCAACTCCATACTTTACAGCCTTTATAACCTTCGTTCTTGTCCACTCAGGCCCCGCTGCAATTAGCGGCACAGAGCTTGCTGCACTGATTTTTATAGCAACGCCCAAACCCTGTTCATCGACAGTTGCCATAACAAGAAAAATCGCCTTCACATCACCCGGCAGATAGTCACTGACACTCTCTTTGTAGTCCAGAACTTTATAGGCTACTCCCCGATCATTTAAAACAACAGTTATTGTCGAGCAGACACCGTCATCATTGCTCACAATAACAAACTCAGGATTTTGTGCACCTTCACCTGCGTCTTTAACTCCAGCCAGACCATAACCTTTAACAGCGTCAGCCTTGGCACCTACAGTGGCTTTTGCTTTTGCCGTAGCTTTTCCCGAATCCGCATTATCATCAGCAACTTTTTCTTCTCCCAGGCTTTCGAGCTGAAAGATAGACGCAGGTACAAGCAGCTGCAGGTTTCCAAGAGCCTTATCGCCAATGGTTACCTGACTCGTTGCCATATAATAGGAAACGTCCGGCATGGGTTCATCCGACTCGGCATCTACTTTCATTGGTACAACCTGCTCTAGGACAGTCTTGATAAAACGGATTTCATCCGGATATTGCTCTTCAAAAACCTTTGTGTAAACACCTGAAATTAAATTTGCTATTTCACCGTACGCATCTTCTATATCATCGTTAAAATCCTCTTCAACGACACTTTTTTCGAGTTCACCCGGCGGCAGCATAATGAGCGTTCCGCCAATGAATACGGCATCTTTTAAGCCAATATAAAGATAACAATTGCCTGCAATATCCCCAAACACATCCATATGTGCAAGTATCTGTTTTACCGAAGCCTCATCAAAGAAGTAATCTTCTTTATTCACCAATCGTGTTGCATGTTCTGAAAGTTTTACTTCAGCACCAAGCATGGCCCCAAGTTCTTCTCCCATGCGGGCATGAGATTCTTTGAGACAGGCATCAACACGCTTTTTCTGCTTCTCTACATCAAATGGCTTGGCCTCAGTTGCTACTTTTTCGCCAGGCGCGGCATCACTTCCCGGCTCGGCCTGGCTCTCTTCTGTTGCCTTCTCAGGTTTTGGTGAATTCTCTGTTACGTCGGTGGCAGCATCCTGCTCAACATCTTCCTTTACATCAAGTCCAAAAGATTCCGCGGGGATGAGTAGAGTCAGCTTTCCCATTTCTGCATCATTTAATGTCATTGCAGCAGAAACCTGATAATAGTTTTGATTTGGAACAGGTTTATCCGACTCCACATCCACCTTCATGGGCGTGATTATTTCCAGACCTTTGCGAATGAAACGAAAGGTCTTTGAGTACATCTCTTCAAATGTTTTAGTGTAGGCACCCGCTATAATATTTACTATCTCACCATAGGAATCTTCAATCTCCTCGCTGTAATCCTCGGATGAGACAGACTCTTCCAACTCATTATCAGGAAGCATAATGAGAGTTCCACCAAGACGGATTGCATCTTTGACGGAAACAAGAATACAACCGTCCCCTTCCACCTCACCGGTTAACTGCATTTCGGCAAAAACAAGTTTCCCGGTAGACTCATCAAAATAGTCTTCTTTGGAAATAAGCCGTGTTGAAAAATCTGACATGGACATGGTTGCGCCCATAAGTCCGCCGACTTCTTCAGCGACTCGCTCTTGAGTGAGCTCGAGGATTTTATCTATTTTCTTTTTGACTTTATCAACAGACATGTAGTTAGTTTTTTGGAGAAATAGTTAGAAGATCATAACCTATAGATAAGTATCGACTGGTGGCAGTTATTCCTTAAGCCTATATTAATAATTTGAGAGGAAAGACAGCAGTTACTCGCAGTATGTTTTCACAGATGCAAATCTAATCACAACTTGAATAGATATATGTTAATTCTATCATAAAAGCCTCACCATTCATGGTAAAATGAACCGCTACTCTGTGGGCACCAGACATTCCACTGGTACGAAATGAGCCACCAACAACGGAGTAGGGATGGCAAGTTCGATCTCTTTTCCATGTTCACCAAATGCAACCTTCATATTTCCGGCTATCATTGAAGTGGTCCATGATTTTCCATTGTTTTTTTTACTGTTACTTCCATCATAACCATGGATGAAAAAATCTCCCTAGTCGATTCGATCATTTTATCTTGAATCTTCACGCCACCCTCATATTAAAGATATTAATTATAAAAGTGGCGTGAGAACCTCATTGACCTTATCAGGAGTGAACGTTTTTTTTATTGCACCTACAGTTCCAAGCGACTTCGCTTCGCCGATAATGTCGTCACCAGTCTCTGTTGATATCATTAATACCGGGATGTCTTTGATAGCGTCTCGATTAGCTTTTTCACGAAGGAAGCTGATTCCATCCATATTGGGCATATTGATGTCACTAAGCACCATATCAATGCTCTCACTCTCCAAAACTTCAAGAGCTTCAAGACCGTCTCCCGCTTCAAAAATATTATC
>DQVD01000054.1 GCA_015661935.1 Desulfocapsa sulfexigens
GCAGCAGCGTCAGCCTTTGCTTTAGCATCCGCATCTGCTTTTGCCTTTGCTGCATCTGCCTCGGCTTTTAACTTTGCATCAGCAGCAGCTTTTGCATCTGCTTCTTCTTTTGCTTTAGCATCTGCTGCTGCCTTCACCTCTTCAGCAGAGTCATCTGCAACTGGTGCGGAAGGAGTAGCTGGAGCAGCAGGGGCTGCAGTTGCAGGTGCAACTGTTCCAACTTCAGGCTCTTTCTTCAAAATCGCATGAGCACCGGCAAAACTCGCAAGTGCTTCAAACTGATCATCAGTTAATCCATAAGCCTTCTTCAATGCGGCCAGGCCAAAATTCACAGAATCGAGTGCCATGATCCGTTCTTTTTCATTCATTTCATGCTCTCCTGAATCATCCGCACTCGGTGGCGCGTCAGTGGTTATACTTGTAGTGGCACCAGGGCTTGTAACAGCAGCTGCACCAGTATTTTTAGTAAGTGTTTCAGCCTCGACCTTTGCTGCGGCAATTATCTGTGCAGCCTCAGCTTTTGCTTTTTCGAGTATTGCATCAGTATCAACAGCTTGAACAACAATTTGTTCCTTAACTTCCTCTTTTACCGCATCAGTTGTTTCACCGATACCTGGGCGCGGAAGCAGTCCAGCCCTGCTTAATATCTCAGGAACTGCACTTTCCCATTCAATAGCCATACAATGGATACCGGCAACACCTTCAATTTCTTTTACTTCATTAATGATGTCAGTACAGATCTGAATTCCTTCATTCTGCTTATCCTTGGCATCTTTCATTCGCTGGATAACATCATCAGTGACATCCATTCCAGGAACAAATTTTTTCATGTAACGAGCCATACCTAAAGACTTAGGAGGAGTTACACCAGCCAATATATAACATTTTTCATGAAGACCGAGATCCCGAACCATTCTCATGAATTCACGAAATTTATCCACATTATAAATGATCTGTGTCTGAACAAAGTCGGCACCAGCTGCCACCTTTTTTCCAAGGCGAACAGCACGATACTCGAAGGGATAAGCAAATGGATTAGCCGCAGCTCCTAAAAACAACTTTGGTTCGTTGCTTTTAATCTCTTCGCCGCACTGAAAAACCTTATCATCACGCATCCCCTTCATCATTCCAAGCATCTGGATTGAATCCATATCAAATACGCCCTTGGATCCGGGATGGTTACCAAACTTCTGATGATCACCGGTGAGACAGAGAAGATTTTTAAGACCAAGGGCCTCAGCACCGAGTATATCAGACTGCATACCGATCCTGTTACGATCACGGCAAGTCATCTGAATAACCGGCTCAAGCCCTTCATTCTTCGCAATAAGTCCGGCGGCAATGGATGACATACGAACGATCGCAGTCTGACAGTCGGTAATGTTGACTGCATCCACATTGCCTTTCAGCAGTTGCGCTTTCTCGCGTACTACCTCAGGATTTCCATTTTTGGGAGGTCCAAGTTCGCCTGTTACAACGAATGTCCCTTTCTTTAATAGTGTTTCTAGATTACTGCCCGACTTCATCGGCTAGACTCCTTCTGCCAAAACCTTCTTTTAAATAGCAGCCTGAGTAAACAGGCTGCTACACGGTTTCAAGAATAATGGTTGAACAAAAAAAATTACTATTTATGGCCGCAGCCCATACCGGTGATTCCCTGGCCGGTTGCTCCCGCATCAAGATCACGACGCATTTCCATATCAAAGAGTACACGATCCTGTTTTTTGTTGATTCCAAGAGCATCACGTTTGGCGTCAATGGCTTTAATCATTTTCTGAGCAATTTCAACGGGATCTTCTGAGACGCCCCAACAGGCTCCATACTCTTCCTTCATTCCATCAAGCATGAAGTCAGTCATCTCCTTGGATCCGGTAACCGGTAAATTCTGAAATATCACATGGGCCCCGGATGAAACAAAGTATTGCCCAATGGCAACGGCTTTTTCACTCATCCAGAGAGGCGCAGTACCGCATGCCGGGAGATCAGAGAATTTATCTCCAAGACCACCCTCTTTAACCATCGCTGTAAGAGCTATGAGTAGCCGGCTGTTGTCAACACAGGAACCAACGTGAAGAACCGGAGGCATCCCCACGGTCTCACACACCTCAGCAAGCCCTTTTCCGCAGTACCTGGCAGCGGCCTCAGGTCTCATGAGCCCGGCCCGGCCAAGAGCCTGCGCGGCACAACCTGTGGCAAGGACAAGAACATTATTCTTGAGTAGTTCAACAGCTATTTTATAATGTACATCATCACTATACTTGTAATGTTCACAACCAACCATTGCACCAATGCCCTTGATCCGGCCATTGATAATGTTATCATTTAAGGGACGATAACTTCCACGGAAACGCCCACCAAGCATATAGCTGATCGTCTCATGGCTGAATCCGACAACAATATCAAACTTACTGTCTTTTGGAATATAAAAATCGCCACGTTTTTTATAATTGTTGATGGCCCGGGTGAGAATAGCTTTAGCTGAGCCAAGAGGATCCTTTTCCTCAAACTGCATATGGATAGCGTCAGGCATCTTCGCCCGGTAGTTGGTGGTGATTATATCTGTATGTTTCCCCTTCACAACCTGAGCCACTGATTGCATGACACACTGTACATCGACAACCATGGCTTCAACTGCACCGGTTGCAAGAACCATTTCCTGATTGATAAAAGATCCGGCAACTGAAATTCCCCGTCGCATGAGGATCTCATTACCGGTACAGCAGACTCCGGCCAGATTAATGCCTTTTGCACCAACCTTTTTAACAAGAGCCAGAATTTCAGGATCTTCAGCAGCCATGCATAATGATTCTGCAAGAAGTGGTTCATGTCCGTGCACCGTTACATTAACCTGATCGGCCTTAAGCACGCCAAGATCAATGAGAGCACGTTTTGGAACAGGAGTACCAAACATAATATCGGTCAGCTCAGTGGAAAGCATGGATGCGCCCCAACCATCCGCAAGCGAACAGCGTGCAGCCTGTTTCATGATATTCTTGTAATCTTGGTCAACACCCATATGGGTTCGATGCATGGTTTCAACAACCTCGCGATCAACCCCTCTTGGTTCAACTGCTTGTTCTTTCCACATCTCCTGCACTTTTTCAGGAGCCCGCTTGAGCATGGAAAGGGTTCCGTGCTGCTGCCCGAATTCAGCAAGTGCTTTTTCGCCAAGCTCAAGAGCAATATCGTTTTTATCTCTCCCCTCCACTTCTATTCCAAAAGCTTCAGCCATGGAATGAAGTTTAGCAACATCTTTAATGCCATGGGGTGTGTTTCCTTTGGCTGTTTCAATAAAACCCATTACCATTTCACGGGCGTGATCAGCATGTGCTGAAGTCCCGGCAGCAACAATACGCGCAAGGTTTCTGGC